>JAMPYA010000242.1 GCA_023700885.1 Flavobacteriaceae bacterium | reverse complement strand
TCGGAATTGAAGTAAAACCAATATTAGCAGGATCATAAGGAGTTCCTAAATTAAAAGAAGCAAAGATGGTTGTGCCCACTTTTTTGTATTTCTGCGAATAAAATCCGCTTGCGTCTAGTCCTAAGGCAGAGGTGCCGTTAAGCATAAAATTCAATTCTCTTTCTTCTTGCGGTAATTTTGAAACCAGATTTACTAATCCGGCAATAGCTCCACCACCGTAAAGTGTAGACGAAGCTCCTTTAATAACTTCTACCTGTTTTAAATCAAGAGGGACAATTTGTAATAAACTCAGCCCACCTGAAAATCCGGAATACAATGGAAAACCATCTTTTAATATTTGGGTATATTTACCATCAAGACCTTGTATACGAATGGACGAATTATAACTTGTTGCTGATGTTTGTTGTGTTTGTATGCCTGTGCTTTCGTTTAACAACATACGAATATCACCAGGTTTCATATTACCTTTTTCTTCCAATTCTTCCCCTGATATAGCTTCTATCCTTGTCGGAATATTGTTTATGATGCTACTAGAACGAGTTGATAAAATGACCACTTCTTCCAGTTCTTCGCCTTCTGCGGCTGAAAGCTGAATTATTAATGGATTAGACTGTTTTAATGGAAAATTAAAAGTTACTTTTTTTTCCTGATAACCTAAATAATTAAATATAATGGTTTGTTTGCCATCCAGAATATTTTTAATTTCGATAAAACCGTTTTGGTCTGCACTTGCGCCATGGGTTGAACCAATCAAAATTGCTGTTGCTCCCATAAGTGTTTCTTTGCTTTCGCTGTCTTTTACAATGGCTTTAAAAGTGTTTTGACTGAAAGCCAATGATGTATATAGTATTGCCAAAAAAGGCAAGATTAATTTATTCATTTGTTTAATGATTTAAGTTAATGATGAAAATAATAGAATGTAGGTGGGATAACCCCTTTTATCATTAACCTATTTTAGGAGGTTGCCATATTTTTACAAAATAGTCATCTGACAATTGCGATTTGTAGCATGTAATAAATTGGACTGAAATGAAAGAAACTTCCTTAAATTCAAAGAATGACCTTGCAAAAACAAAACCTGAACAGTTGCCACAGTTTAGAAAGGGAGAACAAGTATTGCAATTACCATCATTATGGTCTTGTGGTTGATTATTTGTTTGTTCAGTTTTTATTTCGTTATTGCAGTTGTCATCCGAACAACATAAAATTGCCGATGACAATATAACAATTAAAGATAATATCAAACAAAGTGTTTTCATCAATACAAATATAATAATTGTATTTTGTATCCATCCTAAATTTAGAAAATGAAGTAAAAAGTATTTCAATTACAAGGTGATTATTTGGTATGAGAATAGATGAGAGATGAATTTAGTTATTTTCATTTTTAAATTACACTATAAATAAGAAGAATCCCAATTAGAAATGAAAAGGGCGCAATCAATATAAAATATAGGGGTTTTAAAATATCTGCAGCTTTAAGCGAAAAGTTATGATGAAGTTTTCGAGGCACAAAATACAGAACTAATGATGTGCATAGCATAAACCAACCTGCTATTTTAAAAATGTCTGGAAATTTAGAATTTTCTGCCGACAAAATAAGTCCAACTGCCGGTATCATTCTGATGGTAATTTCTGTATAATTGATAAAGTTTGTACTTCCTGCTTTTCTTAAAGTCGCCCTTGCTTTGTCTGGTTTAATGAGCATTAAATAACCAACGCAAATAAAAAAAACACCAAAAAATATTATTGTCCATTTTGCAAATAAGTCTATCATTTTGTCAGTCTATTAATTGAGAGTTCAATCTGTTGGTGGCTTGCAGGTAACTTGTCATTATTTTAAAAAATTCAATAACTTTATATTAGAGTTAACAATAACTAAAATTAAACTTATCAACATGTTTATAAATGGATTTGTATTATAATAACCCTTTGGGTGTAATTCCACATATTCGCACCAAATTGACTCCTTCAGCTAACGATTACAACACATAAAAATGCGTAGATTAGATTCGCTCTTAGTAAGACCGATTTTTAAACTGTTGCGTAATAGCACGAGCATAATTCTGGTTGGGAAATGTGTGATGACTCCAGTGGCGGCATTTATTTGACCCCCGTTTAGTTGATTTTTTGTTTTTAATCCTGAAATAGCTATACCTTTTTTACGTTTTTTAA
The DNA here is from genome assembly GCA_023700885.1 of Flavobacteriaceae bacterium. Lineage (GTDB taxonomy): Bacteria > Bacteroidota > Bacteroidia > Flavobacteriales > Flavobacteriaceae > JAGXRT01. The sequence continues at coordinate 349 of JAMPYA010000242.1, read as the reverse complement.
ATTAGTAATTTCTATTGATTTTATAAAATTAGTCAATTATGCTTATATAACCACGCTAAAATATTTTACCTATTTGGAGTGGTTTAAGCTTTTAAGCTCTTAAAATAAAGGAATATTTTAAGATTTTTTATTGAGGACAAGAATTCAATTCAGTGTAGGTATTATTGATGTTATCCTGAATAGTTTTTACTTTTTGCAAGGCTTCTCCGTTAATTTTGTTAGCTTCTTTAATTCGTTTGTAACTCAGCGCCCAGTCTAGTGCATTGTACGATTGTTTTATACCTATTTCTATTAAGGCGATGGTTGGCACTTTTTTCATGACCCATTTTCCAAACACTTTATTGGATGC
>JAMPYA010000241.1 GCA_023700885.1 Flavobacteriaceae bacterium | reverse complement strand
TGGATTACCAGGATTGCAAATTAAAATAGCTTTGGTTTTAGGTGTAATTAATTTCTCAAATTCTTCAATAGGAGGTAAGGCAAATCCTTCATCCAAAGTAGAAATAACAGGAATAATTTTTAAACCACTTGCAGTCGAAAAACTATTGTAATTAGCGTAAAAAGGTTCTGGAATGATAATTTCATCTCCTGCATCGGCAATACTTCCTAAGGTAAATAATAATGCTTCTGAACCTCCTGTTGTAACAATAATATCTTGATGAGAAACGTCTATTTGATGTTTTTTGTAATATTGCGCTAGTTTTGTTCTATACGCTTCTGATCCTTCAGAACGAGCGTATTCTAGTACTTTTATATTTGCATTTTTAACAGCGTCTAACGCTACTTGAGGTGTTAAAATATCAGGTTGTCCGATATTTAAATGATAAACTTTTGTTCCTCTTTTTTTTGCAGCTTCAGCAAATGGAACCAATTTTCTGATTGGCGAAGCAGGCATTGAAGCTCCTTTATTTGATATATTAGGCATTTTTTAAATCTTTTTAATTTTATGCAAATTTGCAAAATAAATTTGTGTTCAACTTAAATTATTGTTAAAATATGTGTTTGAGTGATTTAATATTTTTGATGAATCTATATTTTTAGTATATTCAATTATCAATATTTTAAATTATTTAAATTTTGAAAAAATATCTATTATTTAGTGTTTTAATTTTATCTGTTGCTTATTTAAATCCTATAAAAGCTCAATCTAATTTTGTTTTAAAAAATAATTTAGCTCATCAAAAAATTAATTTTAAGTTAAATAGTAATTTAATTATAATTCCAATTGAAATTAACGGCAAGGAATTGTCATTTATATTAGATTCTGGTGTTAGTACAACAGTATTATTTAATCTTATGCCTTCTGATTCATTAGTACTTAAAAATGTAGAAAAAATTGTTTTACAAGGATTGGGTGAAGGCGATAATGTTGAAGCCTTACTGTCTAAGAGTAATCATTTTAGAATCAAAAATATTCAAAATAATAACCAAAATTTATACATTGTCATTAATGCTAAAATTGATTTATCTGCAAAACTGGGTGAAACTATACACGGAATAATTGGGTATGATTTATTAAAAGATTTTATTGTTAAAATAGATTATTCAAAAAAGCAAATTCATTTTTATGACCCCTCAAAATATGAGTACAAAGAGTGTAAAAAATGTGAAACATTTGAATTAGAAATTAATAAAAATAAACCTTATGTAAATGCCAATGTTTCCATTTTTGAAAATCAAGAACTCTTTCCTGTAAAATTATTAATTGATTCAGGAGGTAGTGATGCGCTTTGGTTGTTTGAAAATTCTAAAAGTGAAATACAATGTCCACCTCTTAATTTTATTGATTATTTGGGTGAAGGCTTAAGTGGAAGTATTTTTGGAAAACGCAGTAGAATAAATCGGTTTAAACTTGGAAATTTTGAATTTAAAGAGCCAACGGCTTCATTTCCTGACTCTTCATCTGTGGCTTTTGTCAAAACATTTAAAGAACGAAATGGTAGTATTGGAGGTAAAATATTAAAAAGATTTCAAGTAATTCTAGATTACCCAAATAATAAAATATCACTTAAAAAGAATAAAGATTTTAATGAGCCATTTAACTATAATATGAGTGGAATTGATTTAGTATATCAGGGACAAAAATTAGTAAGAGAAAAAGAAGTGACCACTTTTAAAGTAGAACGGGATGATGGTTATGCTGCAAGAGGAAATGAAATCATACTGTCATATGATTACAAATTTAAATTTGTTCCTAGTTATAAAATAAATTTTGTAAGAGGAGATTCTCCCGCATTTGAAGCTGGTTTAATGAAAGATGATGTATTAATTATGATAAATGGAGAACCTGCTTACAAATATAAAATAGAAGAAATTATCTATTTCTTTTATCTAAATGAAAATGATAAAATTAAGTTAGAAATTGAAAGAAATGGTATGCCTTTGAAATTTGAATTTAGGTTAAGAAGGATGTTTTAATATTCATTAACTTTTATAATTTAAGATAAAACTTACTTTTAAGTAATTCATTTGGGTTAACACCAATTTGAATTTCAAAATAGCCTTCTTCAAAAATCCAATTGTTGTTTATGCCAAATGTTTTTAACTCACTTGAATTTATCTTAAATTCTATTGTTTTTGTTTCACTCGGATTTAAACTTATTTTATCAAAACGAACTAATCTCTTAACATCTGGCGATACTGTTGCAATTTCATCTTTAAGGAATACCTGAACGGTTTCTTTTCCGGCTCTTGTTCCTAAATTCTGGACATCGATAGATACAATTAAATCCTCATTAATATGAAGGGTATCTTGGCTGATTTTTAAATTTGAATATTTAAAGTTAGCATAAGAAAGACCAAACCCAAATTCATATTGTGGATAAAATCCTTCAAATCCCCAGTCTACATCTCTGATATCAGTTTTTTTGTGATAGTATGTCAAGAAATTACCTGAATATTTTGGATAGGTATAAGGCAATTTTCCACTAGGGTTAATGATGCCAAATA
>JAMPYA010000053.1 GCA_023700885.1 Flavobacteriaceae bacterium | reverse complement strand
TTGAATCATTGCCTAAAATGCAACCGGGTAAACAAAGAGGTCGTCCTGTAGGGGTGAAATACAGTTTACCTATTACATTTAATGTAGAGTAAATAATTAATCTTACAATAAAAAGCCACGCATTTTGCGTGGTTTTTTTTATGTCAGATTATTTACTTCTTCTTATATTGATATTCTTCAACAGTTTAATAAAATAACTGCAATGGTTCATTAATAATAGGTAATTCAAATAATGATTTTTAGTTTATTACAATGTAATATTAACATAAATTATTGCTTATATCTAAATTGAAATTAAGTCTTTGTTAAGCGTATCACCTAAAAATATTTATAGTTAATTTATATTGACAATTATAGTGGTGATAATATTAAATTAGTCATAAAAAAACCGATACAATTTGTATCGGTTTTGATATAATAAAATATGATTTTTTTTAACCTCCGAAATCATCAAATCGAACATTTTCTTTAGGCACGCCAAAATCATCACACATTTTAACAACGGCATTGTTCATCATTGGTGGTCCGCAGAAATAGAATTCAATATCCTCAGGAGAGTCATGTTTAGATAAGTAATTATCAATTACTGCTTGATGAACAAAACCAACAAATCCATCTCCTTTTGTGTCATTTATATCTGTTTTAGGAACCCAATTATCTACTGGTAATGGTTCAGATAATACTAAGAAAAACTTAAAGTTAGGGAACTCACGTTCTAATTTCATGAAATGTTCAATATAGAATAATTCACGTTTAGAACGACCTCCATACCAATAAGTTACTTTTCTACCAGTTTTCAAAGTGTTAAATAGATGATATAAATGTGAACGCATTGGCGCCATTCCGGCACCTCCACCTACATATAGCATTTCAGAATCCGATTCATTGATAAAGAATTCTCCGTAAGGACCAGAAACAATTACTTTGTCTCCAGGTTTTTTTGAGAAAATATAGGATGAAGCAATACCAGGGTTTACATCTGCCCATCCACCCTTAATTCTGTCAAAAGGCGGTGTAGCGATACGAACGTTTAACATTACTCTTCTACCTTCTGCAGGATAAGAAGCCATAGAATAAGCTCTTTCTACATTATCTCCATTTTTCATTACTAATGGCCACATTTTAAAACCATCCCATTCTGCTTTAAATTTTTCTGGTTCTCCCGGATGTTCTTCTGGGTGTGCAGTAATATCTATATCAGAGAACTTAACCTCACATTTAGGAATTTCAATTTGGATATATCCACCAGCTTTGTAGTCCATATCTTCAGGAATCTCTACGATAAATTCCTTGATGAATGAAGCGACATTATAGTTAGATACAACGGTAGCTTCCCATTTTTTTATTCCAAAAACTTCATCAGGAATCGTAATATCCATGTCATTTTTAACTTTTACCTGACAAGCTAATCTTACACCATGTGCTATTTCTTTTCTTGTAAAGTGAGGTGTTTCTGTAGGTAAAATTTCTCCACCCCCAGAATTTACGTGGCACTCACATTGAACGCAAGTCCCACCACCACCACAAGCAGAAGGTAAAAATATTTTATTATCACCTAAAGTACTTAAAAGAGAACTACCTGTTCCTACTTCTATTACTTTTTCACCATTAATTGTAATTTTAACTTTACCTGATGGTAATAATTTTGCTTTTGCTATCAATAATACTGAAACTAAAATAAGTATCAGAATTAATGAGAATGCAACACTTGATAAAATTGTAGTCATTATTTCTTTACTATTTTAGATTATAATTTAATTCCCATAAAGCTCATAAAACCGATTGCCATTAAACCAGTAATAATAAATGTAATTCCTAGACCTTTTAAAGGGGCAGGAACATTAGAATAAGCTATTTTTTCGCGTATTGCCGCAATGGCAACAATGGCTAATAACCAACCAATTCCTGACCCAAAGCCATAAACGGTTGCTTCTGTTATTGTAGAAAAGTCTTTTTGTTGCATAAATAATGAGCCACCTAAAATAGCACAGTTTACGGCAATTAAAGGTAAAAATATGCCTAATTCACTGTATAAAGCTGGAGCAAAACGTTCCACAATCATCTCTACCAATTGAACCATAGAAGCTATAACAGCAATAAATAAAATAAAACTTAAAAAACTTAAGTCAATTTCTACATATTCGGTTCCTAACCAAGCTAAAGCGCCCTGTCTTAATATATAATTATCTAATAAATAGTTAATTGGAAGGGTAATAGTTAGTACAAAAATTACTGCTGCTCCAAGTCCAACACCTGTTTTAACAGTTTTGGATACCGCCAAATAGGAACACATTCCTAAGAAATAGGCGAATATCATGTTTTCTATAAAGATACTCTTAACGAATAAGTTTGCTAATTCCATATGTATCTATTTTATTTTTCTATTAATTTTTTATTTCTTGCTCGCTGTGCCCAAATCAACATTCCTACAACAATTAATGCCATTGGCGACAATAACATAAAACCATTATTTTGATATCCATTATCGTAAAAAAATTGTGGAATTATTTGTATTCCAAATAATTTTCCTGATCCTAAAAGTTCTCTCAAAAATGCTACAATAACTAAAATTAATGCATATCCAAAAGAGTTTCCAATTCCATCTAAAAATGATTTCCATGGTCCGTTGGCTAAAGCAAATGCCTCTAAACGCCCCATAACAATACAATTAGTGATAATAAGTCCAACAAAAACAGATAATTGTTTGCTTACATCATAAGCATAAGCTTTTAATACTTGGTCTACTAAAATTACCAAGGCAGCAACAATTACTAATTGCACAATGATTCTGATACGATTTGGTATAAAATTTCTTAATAAAGAAACTATTACGTTACTAGCTGTAACCACAAATAATACAGAGATTGACATTACAATAGCGGGTTCTAATTTAACGGTAATCGCTAAAGCAGAACATATACCTAACACTTGTACTGAAATAGGATTGTTATCATCTAACGGATCCTTTAACAACTGTAGGTTTTTCTTTGAAAATAATTTTTCTTTATCTGACATAATTAATTATTTTGAAAATAAAGTAAATAATTTGATAATCTTTCTTGCACCATTTTTGAAACGGCATCACTGGTAATAGTTCCGCCAGAAATTCCATCAACCCCATGTAAATTATCATCAGGTGTTCCGCCTTTAACAACCTTTACAGAAACAAAATTTCCTTCAGAAGTAAAACCTTGATTAGCATCTTTTAGGATCTTTTTTCCAATGAACAAGTCTCCAAACCATTGTTGATTAATCTCAGCACCAAGCCCGGGAGTTTCTCCTTTGTGGTCAAAAACAGCGCCAACTATGGTGTTTTTATCTGCATCTAAAGCGATATATCCCCAAATGGCATCCCATAATCCGGATCCAAAAAGCGGAACGATATAAAATGTTTTTCCATCTTTTTCAGCAACATATAAAGGAAATCGTTGTTCATTTAGAGGCTTTTTAATCTCTTTTTTTAAATCGATTGTAAAGGCATTTACATTAGCATCAATAGTTCCGTCAGATTTTAAAGCAATCTGTTGTTTGATATATAAATTAAAATTACTTTCAATTTCACTTTTTTCCGAAGTGATATTTAAGGTTGTGAGAATGTTTTGCATTTTCTCATTACGCACATTATTATCTTGTAACGGTTTTAAACTAGTAGCTGTAAAAGCAAGTACTGCTGCTACTATAACTACTAATGCAACCGCGAAAATAAAAGTATATGCATTACTATTTCTATCCATAATTATGCTGCTTTTAGGTTTTTCTCTAAACGTTTGTTTCGACGTTTAATATTGCTTTCTACTACGTAATGGTCAATGGTAGGTGCAAATACATTCATCAATAATATAGCCATCATGATTCCTTCTGGATAAGCTCCATTGAACACACGAATCATAATTGCAAAGAAACCGATAAAAAAGCCGTAAATCCATTTACCAACATTGGTTTGTGCTGCAGTAACAGGGTCAGTAGCCATAAACACAATACCAAAGGCAAAACCACCAACTAATAAATGTTGCCACCAAGGGAAATTCATTAAAGCAGTAGCTCCCCAAGCATTAAATAATAATCCCATAACAACTGCGCCTAAAACTCCAGATGCCATAACTCTCCAACTCGCAACGCCAGTATATAATAATAAGGCTGCGCCAATTAAAATCATTAAAACTGAAGTTTCTCCAATTGAACCCGGAATATAACCCATGAACATTTCCATAACACTATAAGATGGAGTATTGTTAGAAGCTAAAGTTCCAAGAATAGTTTCTCCAGAAACACCATCAATAGTTGAAGCATCTGCTACCCAAACTTTATCTCCAGACATAAATGGAGCATAAGAAAAGAAAGCAAAAGCTCTGGCTATTAATGCCGGATTCATAATATTCATTCCTGTTCCGCCAAATACTTCTTTACCTATAACAACAGAAAAAGCTACTGAAAGCGCTAACATCCATAAGGGTAAATCGATGGGCATAATTAAAGGAATTAACATTCCTGTAACTAAATAACCTTCATTTACTTCGTGGCCTCTTGAAATTGCGAACATAAATTCTATACCCAATCCAACAACATAAGAAACGATAACCATTGGAATTACTTTAAGCGCTCCAAACATGAAAACTGTCATGAAAGGAAACACAAAATTTGGATCATCCGTAGGATTTGGTAATTGAGTAAAATGTTGGTATCCTACATTCCACATTCCAAAAAATAATGCAGGAAGAAGTGCTAAAACTACTACATACATCAATCTTTTTAAATCATTTCCATCTCTAACATGCGCACCTCTTTTGGTGGTATGATTTGGAACGAATAAAAAAGTGTCAAAAGCGAAGTATACCGGAGCATACTTTTCAAACTTACCTCCTTTATCGAAGTTTGGTTTGATTTTATCTAATTGTTTTCTTAAAAAATTCATCTTTCTAATTTTTTATCCTACTTCTTCAACCATTAAATCTAAACCTCTTCTAATGATTTCTTGAGCTTCAATTTTTGAAGTACTCACGAATTCAACCAAAGCAAAATCTTCAGGAGCTACTTCGTAGATACCTAAGTTTTCCATTTTCTCAATATCGTTAGCCATTGTGGCTTTAAGTAATTGCATTGGATAAATATCCATTGGCATAACTTTTTCCATTTCTCCAGTCACAACAAAAGCACGTTCTTCACCATTTAAATTAGTGTCTAAATTATACTCTTTATTGGGTGTTAACCATGAGAAAAATGCTCTGTTGATACTTAATTTATTGTTGCCAATAAATGGGTGCCAACCCAGGAATGTATAATGATTTCCTTCTGGAATTACAGATATCAAATTATCATAAAATCCTAAGAATTTATTTTTGCTGATATTGGTTCCGGTTAAAACGTTACCGCTAATAACTCGAACATTAGTGTTTGGAACATTTTCACTAATTAGATTGCTTACATTGGCACCTAAAATAGTTTTGAAATACTGAGGCTTTTTAATTTCGCTACCTGCAAGTGCAATAGTTCTTGTAGCATCAAATTTACCGTGTAAAAATAAACGTCCAATAATAGCAACGTCTTGCGGATTGATAACCCAAACTTTTTCGCCACGGTTAATTGGATTTACAAAATGAATTTGTACACCCACATTTCCTGCAGGATGTTTTCCAAACACGTTGTGAATTTCCACTCCTTTAGTGTCATTAAAGAAAGAGTTAGTTGTACCATTTACTGATAAATGTACTTTACCAGTCGTTAATTTTTTTAATGCATCAATTCCTGTTTGAAATTCTTTTTGCTGATTTTCCAAAGCATAAGCATCATCAGTTGCTAATGGAGCAGAAGAAAAGGACGAAATAAAAATAGCTTTTGGCTGGTCTGTCGGATTAGCAATTACGTCATAAGGACGTTGTTTGATAAAAGGCCAGCAACCACTTGCTAATAAATGAGCTTTTACTTCTTCTGATGAAAGTTCAGTAGGATTTTTGATGCCAAAATCTTTGTAAGAATCGGTAGCGTCTGCAGCGATTTTAATATCTAAAATCATGCGTTTAGCTCCACGGTTAATTTCAATAATTTCTCCGCTAACAGGCGATGCGAACTTTATATCTTCCATCTTTTTAGAAAAGAAAATAGGTTCTCCAGCTTTTATTTTATCACCAAGTTTTATGGTAAGTTTTGGAATAACTCCCTGAAAATCTGATGGATTGATAGCGAAGACTTTCGAACGTGAAGCAACTGAAACAACTTTTTCAGCTTTTCCTTTAAGCTTAATATCTAAGCCTTTCTTGATTCGAATGTCTTTTGACATATGTTAATTAAAATTTATTAAATGAATACTATTTTTTAAATTGACGCAAATTTATGAAATAATCACTATTTTATGTTAATATTTACATTTATAATCATTCTAAATTGCGCAGAATTATGCAAATAACTTTTAGTAACTTTACATTTAATTAAAAAGCTAAAATGAATACATTAAAAAAGCTAGTTTTTCAAGTATTTATAATTTTTCTAATCGGTTCCCAGTTAATATATTCACAAATTGATGCAGACCATATTAAAACGGTTATGCTAAAATCTAATTCATCCAATTCATTTGCTCCAATATTTCGGCTTGGTGAATCATTCAGTTTAAGTTTTGACGATGTAGAAGCTGATGAAAAAGATTATAATTATAAAATAGAACATTTTGATTATGATTGGAATAAATCACAAGTTTCACAAAATGAATATGTTATAGGATTTAATAAAAACAGAATTAGAAATTATGAAAACTCATTTAATACTTTGCAATACTACACTCATTATACCATCAGTTTTCCAAATGAAAAAACTCAAATAATTTTGAGTGGAAACTATTTAATTTCTGTTTTAAATGAATATGATGAAGTGGTGTTCTCTAGAAAATTTGTTGTTGTAAATCCCAAAACAGATGTTGGAGTTACAATACACAGGTCAAGATCTATTGAAACAATTGCAGAAAAGCAAACCGTTCAATTTGTTGTAAATCTTGCAAATTTGGCAATTAATAATCCATCCCAAGAAATTAAAGTGGTTGTAATGCAAAACCATAACTGGAATATGACCATTGTAAATTTACCTCCACAATATTTTAAAACCGGCCAAATAGTTTATAAATACGATAAAGAAACAAGTTTTTGGGGAGGAAATGAATTTTTAAATTTTGACAATAAAATAATTAGAAATACATCCCTTAACATCAGAAATATATATTTAGGAGCTGATATTTTTTACACTCATTTATTTACTAATGAAGAGCGGAGTAAATTACCCTATACTTATTTTCCAGATATAAATGGAAACTTTGTTGTAAGAAATTTAGAAGGAGAAAATGCTTCTATAGATGCAGATTATACTTGGGTTCATTTTTCATTAAAAACTGAAAATAAGTTCACTGATAAAGATATTTATGTTTATGGGAATTTTAATAATTGGCAAATTGCTGCTGTAAACAAAATGAAATTTAACAATAGAACGGGATTGTATGAATTGCCAATTTTGTTAAAACAAGGTTTTTATAATTATAAATATGTTACGGTAGATCATAAAAATAATCTAAATGATTATGAAATTGACGGTTCTTTTTACCAGACTGAAAATGAATATACGGTGCTGGTATATTATCGAAAAATGGGAGCCCGTTATGATGAAGTTATTGGCATTGGCAGTGCTTATTCAGATGTAATTAAGCAATAATTGGGTTTTAAATATTTTACTAAAAAATTCTCACAAAGTGCAATCTATATTAAATGGATTTGAAAGAGTTAAAGCAAAATAAATCATTTCGCGGAATTAAATGTCTTAATTGTGGTCAACCATTGAGAATTGATGATCTTTTCTGTTCTAATTGTGGACAAAAAAATGATGTTAGAACACTACAGATTTCAGAACTTCTAAGTGAATTTTTCACCAGTTTTTATTCTATTAATTCTCGCTTTTTAAAAACCATTATACCATTAATCTCCAAACCAGGAAAAGTAACTAAAGAATATGCTAAAGGAAAAAGAATGAGTTTTATGAATCCGTTTAGGTTTTATATAAATGTGTCCATTTTCTTTTTTTTACTACAAGGAATATTTGGTTTTTTTGATTCTTTTGAAGAGGTTTCAGCGTCTAAATTATCACCAGAAATAAATAGTTCATTAACGTTGGATTCGGTTGGTAAAAAGAAAATTGATTCAATTTTGGTAGCAGAAAATGTAAAAGTCAAGCCAATAGATTCTATTAAAGATTTGAATCTAAGTTTGTCTAACAATTTTACTTTCATAAAAAAGATAGAAAATTCATATAAATTTTATAATCAACATAAAGAATTATCTGTTGAAGATGCTTTAGATAGTTTAAATTATCCTCCAACTTTTAATAATAGATTGATTTATAAAAAATCTAGCGATTTAGTTAAATTGATGGATGATGAAAGTTATCGAAAAAAAATTGCCACTGATATCAACTCAAAATTATCAATAGCACTTTTTTTGATGTTGCCATTTTTTGCGCTTTTTTATAAATTGGTCTACATCAAAACAAAATGTACCTATTTGGAACATTTGATTTTTATTTTTCACACCCAAAGTGTATTTTTTCTGTATTTGATATTTTTCTTTTTATTTGATCGTGTTTTTAACACAAATGTCGGAACTCCACTTCTCATATTAACATTTGGGTATTATTTATATAAAGCGATGAAATATTTTTATAATCAAAGTAGATTGAAAACATTTTTAAAATATAGTATGTTAGTATTTGTTTTCTTTGTTTTATCCGTAATAAATATGGTGTTTCTTTCAATATTTTCTTTCGCAACAAACTAATTGATTTTCTATTTATAGCAACAAACACAAACTTAAATACAGTTTTTAAGGGTAATTTGCCCTAAAAAGTTGTATTTTTGTGTCAAATATTTAAAAAATCAAAACATCAATATAATGGCTTCAGGATTTTATAATGTACCAAAAGCAGTTAATGAACCTGTAAAATCATATGCACCAAATAGTGCAGAAAGAAAAGAATTGTTAGATACCTATCGCAAAATGTATCACTCAACAATTGATATCCCTTTTTATATTGGAGGTAAAGAAATTAGAACCGGAAATACGAGTTCTATACATCCGCCACATGACCATAAGCATACCGTTGGTCAATATCATTTAGCAGAAAAAGAACATATCGAATTAGCAGTTCAAAATGCTTTAGAAGCAAGAAAACAATGGGCAGCTACAAGTTGGCAACATCGTGCAGCCATTTTTTTGAAGGCAGCTGAATTATTAGCAGGTCCGTTTAGAAACAGATTAAATGCTGCTACTATGATTGCACAATCCAAAAATGTTTATCAAGCAGAAATAGATTCGGCTTGTGAATTAATAGACTTTTTACGTTTTAACGTAGAGTTTATGACAGAGATTTACAGCAATCAACCACAATCTGCTCCAGGTGTTTGGAATAGAATGGAATATCGTGCATTAGAAGGTTTTGTCTATGCAATTACACCATTTAACTTTACAGCAATTGCTGGGAATTTACCATCTTCTCCTGCCTTAATGGGGAATGTAGTTATTTGGAAACCTGCTGCTACACAAGTGTATTCAGCTTATGTTATAATGGAATTATTTAAAGCTGCTGGACTACCAGATGGAGTTATCAATTTAGTAACTGGTAATTCAGGAATGATTACGGATGTTGTATTAAATAATCCGAATTTTGCCGGAGTTCACTTTACAGGATCAACGCCAGTATTCAATAGTTTTTGGGAAACTATCGGTAAAAACATGAACAACTATAAATCATATCCAAGAATTGTTGGTGAAACTGGTGGAAAAGATTTTATTTGGGCTCATCCAACAGCAAATCCACAAGAAGTTGTTACCGCTATTTCTAGAGGTGCTTTTGAATATCAAGGTCAGAAATGTTCTGCAGCATCCCGTGCTTACTTACCAAAAAGTTTATGGGGAGCAATTAAAGCAGGAATTATAAAAGATGTAAAATCTTTTAAAATGGGAACTCCAGAAGATACTTCAAATTTTATAAATGCTGTTATTGATAATAGAGCTTTCAAGAAATTATCAGGATATATAGAACAAGCTAAAAAAGATGTAGATGCAGAGATCATTGTTGGAGGAGGTTATGATGATTCTGTTGGTTATTTTATAGAGCCAACTGTAATTGTTACTACTAATCCGTATTACGAAACAATGTGTACCGAGTTATTTGGTCCAATTTTAACCATTTATGTTTATGAAGATGAAAAATGGGAAGAAATTTTAGATGTAATTGATAAAACAGGTGAATTTGCATTAACAGGTGCTATTTTTAGTGGAGACAGATATGTTATTGAAATTGCTACTAACAAATTAGAAAATGCTGCCGGAAATTTCTACATCAATGATAAACCAACAGGAGCAGTTGTAGGTCAACAACCTTTTGGAGGAGCTCGTGGTTCTGGAACCAATGATAAAGCAGGATCTGTATGGAATTTGTTGCGTTGGGTTTCTAACAGAACAATTAAAGAAACTTTTGTAACTCCAACGGATTATAGATATCCGTTTTTAGGAGAATAATTTAATAATAAAAAAAACCTCAAGATTTCTTGAGGTTTTTCGATTTTTTAAAATACTGATTATTGAAGCATCGGTTTAATGTTTACTGAAAACTGCAACTGAAAACTAAAAAATAGATATTTGCATAATTGTTCACTGAAAACAGCAAACTTTCTATTTTCTAAATACTCAATACTCAAATCTAATATCAAGGGCGCCCACCTTCGAAGTTTTCAGCTCCCGGTAATAAGTCAATCAGTTTATGAGGACTGTGAATTAAAACGGGGATATGTTGCGGACATATATAAAAATAATTATCCATATATTCAAATGATGTCAATGGAATTTCTTGGGTAGTTTTTTTGCAAACTAAGCATTCTTTTGTTGTTTCCATGTTTTTTATATTTATAGTTAATGTATTTACGGTTTATATTTAAGTGGGATATGTACCACTTTTTTACTTTCAAAAAACGGCTCTTCAAAGTATTGCTCTAAATTATAAATGGTTGAATTAGGGAAGTTTTTTAATTCATCAGTTAAATCACCTCCTTTTAAGTATAGAATTCCATTTTTTATATCGTGTAGTTGTTTTTTAGCCACTTTATTTTTTATCCACTTAGAAAATTCATCCATAGAAGTAACAGCTCTACTTACCATAAAATCAAATTCTCCTTTTACTTCTTCGGCTCTTTTTTGTTCAGCTATTACATTAGATAATTTTAGTGCTGTAACTACTTCATTTACTACTTTTATTTTTTTGCCGATAGAATCGACCAAATAAAATTGAGTTTCGGGAAATAAAATAGCTAAAGGAATACCGGGAAAACCTCCGCCCGTACCCACATCTAAAATTTTAGAATTAGGCGCAAAAGCTTGAACTTTAGCAATACCAAGTGAATGTAATACATGTCTTTCATAGAGTTCGTCAATGTCTTTTCTAGAAATTACATTAATTTGTTCATTCCAAGTTTGATACAATTCTTTTAGTAGCCCAAACTGTTCTAATTGAGTTTTTGTTAAATGAGGAAAATATTTTTGGATGATTTCCATAGTATATAAATGATTGTGCAAAAATACAATCTTTATAAAGAACTATCATTAAAAAATATTTATGGATATAAGTAAAAGAAAATATAGTGTAATTTTGTGCCATCATTTTAAAAATTTTAACTCTTAAAAGGTTAAAAAAATATATACGATTCAATGAAAAATACATCAGATAGAATTAATAATTTACCAATTTCGGAAACGCTTGCTATGTCTGCAAGAGCTCGCGAGTTAAGAGAACAAGGTAAAGATATCATCAATTTAAGTTTAGGAGAACCAGATTTTAATGTTCCCGATTTTATTAAACAGGCAGCAATAGACGCAATTAATCAGAATTACCATTGGTATAGTCCGGTAGATGGATATTTAGAACTGAAACAAGCGATTTGTAGAAAGTTCAAAAGAGACAATAATTTAGCATATCAACCCAATCAAATTGTTGTTTCTACAGGCGCTAAACAATCTATCGCTAATGTAGTTTTGGCACTTGTAAACCCGGGTGATGAGGTTTTATTACCTGCTCCTTTTTGGGTTAGTTATGAGGCTATTACAAAGTTAGCAGAAGGAATTCCAAATCCTATTTATTCTACTATAGCGACTGATTTTAAAATTACTCCCGAACAATTAGAAGCAGCAATTACGCCTAAAACTAAATTAATATTTTTTAACTCGCCTAATAATCCAAGTGGTTCAGTTTATACAGAAAAAGAGTATAGAGCTTTAGCAGATGTTTTAGTAAAATATCC
>JAMPYA010000240.1 GCA_023700885.1 Flavobacteriaceae bacterium | reverse complement strand
TGTAACTGCAGAAGTATCAATATGTTCAAAAACAACTTCCAAACCTTTAAATAACTTACTTTTAATTAAGGTGCTATCTATATTATTGAGGTCAAATTCAATTTTCTCATACTTATCATATTGATACTGATTAAACAAATACAAACCGTTTTGACGTTTTTTTGCCCAAACTTTCTCTAAAATATCTATAGCCAGATTTCCTTTTTTTGGTTGTTTCCCAGTGTACAAAACCACTTCACGCAATTGATTACTGCTCTCTTTAAGAACAATTCTAAGATTTAAATCCCTGTTATTTACTTTAATTCTAATTTTTTCAAATCCAATAAAAGAGAACTCTACATCATTGATATTTTTATTACATTCTAAATAAAATTTACCATTTTCATTGGTAATAGTTCCTATATTTGAGCCTACAAATACAACATTAGTATAAGGTATAGGATTATTGTACTCATCAATTACAATACCTCCTATCTTGAATTGTGAAAAAATATGAATAGAAGTAAAAATTAATAAAAAAAGTAAAATATTCTTTTTCATAAACTTTTAATAAATATTTGTTGATAATTACAGTTTTTTTAATTCTTTTAAGCCTATTATTGAAACCAAGCGATGTAAAAAAAAACTGTTTAAAAAAATAATGGTTTGTAGTCGTTCTATTTTAGAGTTTGTTAACATGTAATCCATAAAGATCATATTCAAAATTGCATCATACGATTTACTCAATTCGTCGATGTTTAGGTTATTTTTATATAGACCTTCTTTTATCCCTTGATTGATATTTTCTTTGATAAAAGGCAAAATTATTGCATTCTTAAATTTTAATATTTCAATATAAATAGTGGGATAATATTTTTTTAATTCATATAAGATTTCAGGTGAGTTGCCGCTAAAAACAGTATTAATGTTTTTAAAAAATGTATTTAAACTTATTATGGCATTTGGATATTTTACAGGATAATTTTTTAAGCGTTTTTTCAATTTATTTTTTTGAATATCTGCAATATAAGCTAGCAAGTCGTTTTTACTATCAAAATATTTATAAATTGTCTTTTTTGAGACACCACAAAGACCAGTTATATCATCTATGGTTACACAATGAACACCATACTTTAGAAATTGTTTAAATGATTTTTTTGCAATTAAATCTTTTTTATCCATAGTTATAGATTTAATAATTCATCTTTGAAATTTTGAGCATATAAATACCCCAATTCATATATCTCATCCATTTTTTTGAAATCAAACATTTTATAGTTTTTTTGATATAATGGTTCCATGTATAAGTGGCACATTCCCTTTTTGTTTTCAGAATTTTTATTTACAGCTATATGGATAGTTCTTTCAATGATTCCACGATAACTTACTTTTCCATCCATTTTTATAACAGAATTTACATCAATACCAATTATTTTATCACATTTATTTTGAATTATATCAACAGGAAGATTATTAAGTAAACCACCATCTATAAGCATATTTCCATTATGTAAAACAGGTTGAAAAATTAGGGGAACTGAACAAGATGATTTTATAGCAAGCGCTAAAGAACCTTCAGTAAATACAACTAATTTTGCATTAGTTAGGTCAGTTGCCGTAATATAAATTGGAATTTCTAAATTTTCAATTGTATCGTGTGGAATGTATTTTTTAATAATATTTGAAAATACATCTGGATTAAATAAACCACCATTACGAATAAGCAAATTACTTTGACTGAAAAAATTCTCTTCTTTTCCTATTTTAAAAATTTCTCTAGGTTCATAACCTTCAGAATAAAATGCTACCACTAAAGAGCCTGCACTTGTACCCGATATTACAGAAGGCTTAATACCGATTTCAGTTAGATATTTTAATATGCCTAAATGTGCAATCCCCTTAACTCCACCACCCGAAAATGCAACACCAATATTACTCATGTCTATTTTAATTTTAAATTAATCATTAGCTTTACCAATGGCTTGTAAGTATTTTGCGATTGTAATTTTATATTTTGTTTTAGAATCAATAAAAGCATCTTTAGCTTGTTGGGTTATAGCTCTGGCTTCTAACAAATCTGACAAACTGGTTAAGCCAGCATCATAATTATCTTCCATTTCTTTCTGATATTCTGCTGCTTGATTTACTGAGGTTTGAGAAATCTCAATTTGTTTATAAGCTTCCATTAAATCTTTATAGGTTTTTGACATTTGCAGTTGTAATAATTCAGAATTTTGATCTAAATTATTTTTTGCAATCTCAATTTTAATTTTATGTTCTTGTCTTTTGAATGCACCGCCCCACCAATCAGAAATAGGAATAGATAAGGTTGCAAAAGCCAATCCATATGTGTTATCCTGATCCATCATATCTAAATACATTCCTCCTACACCTACAGCCAATTGCGGTAACAATTCACCGTTTATCAATTTCTTTTGCAGTTCTTCAGCTTCAATAGCTTTGTTAAGCATTTTGTATTCTTCTCTATTTTTTAGTGCTAAACCAGTTTCTGCATAATAATTTTGAGGAGGTAGTATAGATGTTAAAGAATCTTTTACATTAAAATTATCTGAATATGGTT
>JAMPYA010000239.1 GCA_023700885.1 Flavobacteriaceae bacterium | reverse complement strand
TTACAGATAATTCCGAGAAAGCGTTGTTCTTGTCAATAGAACCTAAAATTTTATAAGCTTGATACAATGCAATGTAGAACGGTATCGCTGAAACATACATACCTATTAAAATGGGATATAGTATATGTGCATAATCTGGATTTGCCGGATTATTAGCTAACCAAGGCAGCCCCAATATACACAAAGCAAGCACTGGAAAGGCCATAAGAATAACAGCTATCTTTAAAAAGAGTGTTGTTCCTCGTTTCATAAAAGCACCTCACTTGTTTATTGTTGATTTGATTTTAACATGCATTTTATCGTTTTACAATAAAATATTATCGATTTTGATTATATTGTTATTGTTATAGGAGTATTTATATAATTATTAGACAAAGATAAAAAGCATTCCTCATAAAAAGAAATGCTCTACAACTTTAAACTATTCAATTTATAACCGGTCAATTTCAATAATTCCTTGTGATTACATCTGAAAAAAATTTGTGGGTGTCATATTTCGATTAACTTGGACTGAATAAATTTCAAATGGTTCACTGGTCAAAATCTTGATATTATTTCCACTAACCTCAGCCGAAAATATTTCTTTATTAAAAGAGTATCGGATTAAGTTATCTGAAGTTACCTTAAAGATGCCCTTCCCGGAAGGTTTGTATTTACCTGTAATATTAATTACCCCCTTTTTACCAGAAAATATATAAAGATTATTACTTAAATTCATTGGTAATACATCGTAAACAACTAAAATGTTGTTAAGATTGTCGGAACCAACTTTAACAATATCAAGATTAAATCTGCGATTGAATACTTTTTTATCACTTATGGATTTTACTAAATTTATTTCTTTACCGGTCTTATATTTAAGATAATCTGACCAATCATAATCCGAAAACCCCGGAGGGCCTTTAAACAAAACCGGACCGACTATTACATCCATTTCGTTTAGTGTTTTATATAGATCCGAATTGATAAATAAATCAATTAATTGTAATTTTGAGCTCATTTCCGACTGTTGGGCACTAACCTGTTGATTTGATATTCCTATTAAAACTGTAATTAAACTTATTCCTAAGGCAAAAACGAGAACAGAAACGATTCTCAGAAGGAAATTAAAGCGTTCAGACACTATATCCAATAGCTGACAAAAAAGTATTGCAAAAAAAATTGTGAACAATAACGAAGAAAAAAATGTACCAACATAGGCCGGTTGACCTAACATAACCCATTCCCGGTATTTCGAAGTCAGGCCATACATACTATTCATAGCAAATGCAAGGATAACTGAAACAATTGATAAAATCATAATTTTGCGGTTTTTTATTAAAGAATCCTTTTCCAACTTAAACAATACTAAAGCCGAAATTAAAAAAGCTATCAGTGATTGAAGAAAGGTTAAAGGGCTAACTACCCTTAATAATTCCAATATGTCGAGGTTATATAATTTTTGAAGGTAAAAAAAATAACCCGGTAATGCAGCAATCGTAAATTGAACAGTAACTAAAATAGCCAAGGGTAGATCATTAAGTGACATTTTCATTAAGTTACCCTCATAATACGATGGAAAAACGGTTCTCCAGATAATGGTTGTTATTAAGTACAACACTATTGACATAAAAAATGGTAAATATAAAACTGCCCTTGACTTTAACGTCTTAACCTTTGACTGGTCAATAAACGGAGTTAATGCAAGAAAAAAAAAGATATGATTCGTATGCAGAAATCCCATAAAAGGTAAGTGCGGCAATCAAAAAACCACCTTTTGCTGTAGGGTTCATCGAATATTTTTCAAATATAATAAAAGCCAAAAAGATACTTATTAAAGAAAGATGAAAAGAAAAAACATATGATGTAACCAAGCTATATGTCCCTAACGAATTTTGCATCCAAGAAAAGAATAACACAAAAATTAGGAGGCCAATTTTAGCTGATTTTGTAACTCTGTATATAAAGTAACAAACTACCGCTAATAAGGCGACATGACTTAATCCTCTTATTATTTGGACAACAATTAAATTGCCAAAAAAATATGGAAATCGTGCTATTGGCAATTGATATAAAAATTGAAATCTGCCTTGGTCAATGGCTCCTTTTAACGGAGAACCAAAGGTATTCATAAGTGTTTTAAAATCATCCATGGTAGTGATTGTAATATTGTTAAGCTGCGCAAGTGCCGAAATAGCTAAAAGTATAAGTCCTATTAAAGGATAGTTGAGAGTTGAGAAGCTCTTTTGGAATTGATTTGATAATTGTTTCAACTACCACTCCCCCTCCTTCTTTCATGGTATATATTACCTTATTTGATATGATTTCTAAAATTCCTTGTATAAAGTGACCTGAATAAAATTATACTCAAGTTTGGAATATAATTACTACTGAATACAAATGCAACTGAACAAGTTAAATCCTACGCATTGCGTAAAAATAAAAATTCCGAGGTTCACTTTTGGTGAAAACCTCGGAATGCTTGATTTTGTAAGTGTGGTGCCCGAGACCGGGGTCGAACCGGTACGAGGGTTTAAGCCCCGCAGGATTTTAAACGGTTTCTAATTTTCTCCTTCAACTTT
>JAMPYA010000238.1 GCA_023700885.1 Flavobacteriaceae bacterium | reverse complement strand
TGAGGTGCTTTATATTGTTCTTCCGTCAATAATTCTTTATTATTTCTCTTCTGAAATTTCACGGCATTGGCACTGCAGAAAAACTTTGCCATTTTAATCATTTCTTTAGCAATCGCTAAATCTCCTTTATGATTGCACCCAATTTCTGCAATTACAAAGGGTTCTTTATACTGATTCATATCGTTTGTTGTATTTTAAAATAAATTCACAAGCTTCTCTGATGGCTCCATTGGCTGAATCTTGATTGAGTACCATATCAACGTGTGGTTTAACGGCATTGGTTGCGTTGTTAGGAGCAAATGACCATCCTGCATTACACAAATTGGCTAAATCATTAACATCATCACCTATATAGGCCACAGCACCGATGGAACTTTTATTGCTAACCAAAAATTGTTGTAAAAAGGAATATTTATCCTTTACTCCTAAAAAAGTGTTTTGAATGTTTAATTTCTTCATGCGTTGTGCGACCAAAGCTGAATTTTCAGCAGTTAGAACCACTACCACTACTTTATTTTCTCGAAGAATTTCAAGCCCCATTCCATCACGCATATCAAACTTTTTAGCCAATTCACCTTCTGCATTGTAATAAATTCCACCATCGGTAAATACGCCATCCACGTCCAATACTAAATACTCAATTCTTTGGGTTTTTTTAGCTTTTTTTAGCCTTTCTGTTAACAAATTTTCAACGATAAGCCAATCAGTCAAACTATCCAATTCAACGAGTGTATCTTCAGGCATTTCTATTAAACCGATGTTGCCGCTTACTCTATTTTTAGAACTTAAAAATGCCTCTTTTTTTGTTATATATATCGCTCCATTTTCTATTAACAATCCGTCAAAATCTTGTCTTCTGGGTCTGTTAAACACATCGTAATTTTGTGCCGTTCCATCCAGATTCCAAGTGAATCGATGGGTCTTGACCACACTTAAAACCGAATCAAATCCATCATTTTTAATTTTATTAATTGCGTTGTTTATATCTTTTGAGGTTGTTAAAGGGGATGTCGCTTGCAATAAGCAAAGTAGCTCATAGTCCTGATTTATTTTCTCACTAAATTCAATAAGTGCACTCTCTGTCGAAGCAGTATCATTGGCATTTATTTCTTCTCGTAATAGGGTTTTAACTTTAGAAGTCCAATGGTATTCTTTGTTGATAAAATCGATAATTTCGGTATCATTGGTAAATACATAAACCTCGTCTAACTCAGAAAAAATAGCTTCCGAAAGCACCCAACAAAATAAAGGGCGACCCACCATTTTCTTTTTATTTTTATTGGGGATTCCCTTTGAATTTTTTCTAAGTGGAATAAAGCCTATTTTTTTTGACATCTCTTTTATTTTATTGCAAGATATTATTTTATAATGATTCTTTGAAATTAGTCAATGATAAAAAAGACATGCTTTAGAATGATTTTTATTGTACATTCACATCAACATCCTCTAGTATTTTATAGCTTGTAACTTGTTCATTTTTTTTATTAACGAATTACTTACAGGTTTTCTATATTTTATAACCTTGGGAAGCTTATGCAATACTTCTAAAATTGTTTTAAAGAATATTTTAAAAAATATAAAATCTGATAATGCATATTTTCTAAAGTTGTGCCAATACAATTTTAGAATTTTTACCAATGGAAATGGAAAATAGACTATATAATAAAATGTAATGTTTTTTAGTTGCTTTCCAAATCTAAAGTAGTTCATACCTACTAGTCGTCTAGCTTCTATATCTACTCGGTGGTTTATTTTTATTTTATTTGAATAAATAATATCAAAATCTTTTGATAATACTTCAATTGAAACACACGATTCTTCGCCATAGATATCAATCCAAACAGGAAAACCACGAATAGAATTATAAGCCTTTTGGCTGATAGCAAAACCACAACCAATAAAATCACTACAATAATATTCCTCTTGAACAATATTTGCGGCTCTTAAAGCATCTTTATCTGATTGATAAATTCCTTTAATTTCTTGAAATGCAATTATCCCTATATTCGAATCTTTTTTAAAAATGTTTTCAGCTTCAGAAATAAAATTTTTTGTTAAAGGATGCGCATCATCATCTAACCCAATAAATATATCACCCAACGCCTTTTTGTAAAGCTCATTTCTTGCCCTTGAAGCTCCTAAGCTTATTGTAGAGCTTTCCCATTTAACCCAGTTAAACTTATTTATTAATTCTAGTGTGTTATCTGAACTTCCATCAATGAAAACTAAAACTTCATGAATTTTTTTATTAATAAGATTTTCTAAGATTTCTAGTGTCTGTTCAAGTTCTACTTTTCTATTTTTGGTAACAATTAAAATAGATACTTTCATTTAATTTTTTTTTAACCTATTAATAAGTCTATTTATTAAGTTATTTTCCTAAATATCAATTTAATTCTCTTTATAAATATTTAAAAGAATATCCTGAAAAGCGCCAATCTTATTGAATGATGATTTTATATTATAATCGAAACCTGATTCCTCAAATGGTTTTATAAAAGATGATAAGGCCGATTTATTATTGTTAATTTTATGATGATATTCTATAATATAATTTTTAGAATTATTAATTTTATTTGTTTTAACTAAATCT
>JAMPYA010000237.1 GCA_023700885.1 Flavobacteriaceae bacterium | reverse complement strand
CCATTGGCAATTACAGCTCGGGTATTGTTGTAAGTATAACTAAAATCGTCTGAATTGTCTTTTCCTAATTGCAAATCAGCGGCGGGGTCTAGCGTAAACCAATAATCATCTGCTTTAATTTGAACCATGTGTTCATTCCAAAATTTTCGACCCCACCAGCCCTTTTTATCTTTCAATAAATCCTTTTTTTGCTGATTTAAATCGACATAATTCATCGTTTCAGTATAAATAAAGGGTTTTGCAGCGGTGTGGCTATTTTCAGAATTTTGATAATAAAAATCTAAAACACTATAATCTTGTGATGAAAACGGTATATTTAACTGGCTTTGATGTGCTAAAAAATCATTATTATCAGAAGTATAGTCTAATTTTTCTTGATTTTTAACCAAATATTGATTCGCTAATGCTGTTAAATTTTGTTTCTTTTTATCAAAAACCATTTCTTCGCCTAAAGGAAATTGAAGTGGCAATACAAACTGCATTTCGGTATTGAGGTTGTTGTAAGTAGCGGGTTTTATTTGTGGAAAAGTGCTAAAAACGCGTTCAACTTCAGTTTTAAATTCAGGATAAGGAGAGTTTACATACAACACTTTAAATTGCCCAGAATTGTCAACAATAAATGTAATGGTAATTGCGCCTTTAAAATTTTCATCCAGTAATTTTTGGGGAACTTTTAATTCAGATTTAATGGTTTTGTTGATTTGCTCATAAAAACATTTTTCTAAATCTTCAACTGAAACTGATTTACAATTATCAAAGACAGGAAATTTTTCAACCTGACTAAACGTATATTGAAAAATTAGCATAAATATTAAAACAATTAACTTTTTCACAAGGAATATTTTAAAAGTGAAATTTAGGAAATTTTAGTTACGAAATCATCTTTAAGAAGATATACTTGTTGACTTTCTTTGCAAACGGCTTTTCCAAATTGATCAAAATATAAACGATGGCCATATTCGCTAACCCAGCCTATTTGTTTTGATGGATTTCCAACCACTAATGCGTAGGGCTTAATTGCTTTGGTAACAACAGCTCCCGCACCAATTAAAGCATATTCTCCTATATTATTGCCACAAATAATGGTAGCATTAGCACCAATACTAGCGCCTTTTTTTACAATGGTTTGTTGGTATTCATCTTTTCTGATGATGGCACTTCTAGGATTAATTACGTTGGTAAAAACCATTGATGGACCTAAAAAAACGTCATCTTCGCAAATGACTCCGGTGTAAATAGACACATTGTTTTGCACTTTTACATTTTTTCCCAAAACAACACCGGGAGAAACCACTACATTTTGTCCGATATTACATTTTTCTCCAATAACACAATTAGGCATAATATGGCTAAAATGCCATATTTTGGTTTCTTTTCCTATAAAACATCCATCATCAATAACTGCTGTTTCATGTGCAAAATAATCACTCATAATTTTAATTTGGTATTACGAAAATACTAAATTAAAACAAAAAAATCCTGATCATAACAGGATTCAATTTTAGGAATCTATATTTTATTCCACGTTAAAAGTAATTGGTAGCGAGTATTTTACTCCAACTGCTCTGTTGCGTTGTTTTCCTGGAATCATTTTAGGCAATAATTCAATTACTCTTATAGCTTCTTTCTCTAAGCTTTTGTGAGGTGCACGTGCCATTATATTAGTAATATCTCCATTTTTATCAACAGAAAAGATGACATATATTTTTTGTTTACCAGGTGACAATCCTAAGTCTTGTGCTAAATCTGCATTAAAATGTTTGATAACATGCTTTGTTACTCGGTCTGAAAAACATCCCTTTTTTTCTTCTTTAGTACCCGTACATCCTGGGAAAATAGGAACTTCTTCAATAATTGCAAAAGCCACATCTTCAACTACTTCTTCTTTTTCTATAACTTCTACAATTTCATTTCTTAGGCGATTATCTTTAATAATAATTGCATCTCTCTCGTCTATTTCAGTTGATTTTAAGATTGTTTCAATTATTTTCTTTTCATTTTTTACAATTTCAATTTTATCCATGATAGCTTCGGGTTGCTTTGGAGGTGGAGCAGTAACTTCTGGGGGTCTAATAATAGGGATATTTTCATTTTCTAAATCCAAATTTAATATTGAAGTTTGGTTTTGTAAGTTGCTAGAGGCGTCCTTTGATTTGTGCTCTAATCCTAGATAAACTATTAATAATGAAAGAGCAAGGCCCATTAACATAAAAAGTTTACTGTAATTTTCTAAAGCGACAACGGGATTTTTCTTGATTTCCATTATAACTAAAAATTAGGATTACTAATTCAGTTAGATAAAATAACGCTTACTAGTTTGTAAATTAGTAAGTTATGATATTTTTACAAGGACTCGTAAAAATTAAAATAATTTTGAAAGTAAATAATGCTAATATTTGTACATTAAAGATACAAAAAAACCGCTTCAATTTGAAGCGGTTTTGATAAAATTAATCAATATTTTATTTAAAATTCTTTTCTTCTAAGATTGTGAAAAATTGATCTAATTTAGGAATAAGTACAATTCTTGTTCGTCTGTTTTTAGATCTTCCTTCTGCAGTTTTGTTAGTATCTAAAGGTAAAAACTCACTTCTACCAGCTGCTACTAAACGTTTTGGAT
>JAMPYA010000236.1 GCA_023700885.1 Flavobacteriaceae bacterium | reverse complement strand
CCTTGCGATTTGTTTCCGTGAATAGCTTTTGCTTTAACATCAGATTTTTCTAAGAATCTTACTATTTTATCGGCGCCATGTTTCGTTCTAGAAAAAACCAAAACTGATCCCACAGTTTCTAATTCAAGTAAATGTACAAGTAGCTTAGGTTTACTTTTTTTACTGACAAAATAAACGGCTTGTGCTATTTTTTCAGCAGTAGTTTGTTTTGGGTTGATAGTTATTTTTTCAGGATTACCTAAAATTTTATGTGATAATTCAACAATTGCAGGTGGCATAGTTGCTGAAAAGAATAATGATTGTCGTTCTTTTGGTAATTTGGCTATGATTTTTTTGATGTCGTGAATAAAACCCATATCCAACATATGATCTGCTTCATCTAAAACGCAATATTTTACATCTTTTAAAGAGATATATCCCTGATTCATTAAATCTAATAATCGGCCTGGCGTGGCTATAAGCACATCCACACCACTAGCTAATGTCTGAGTTTGTGAGTTTTGATTAACTCCGCCAAAAATCACTGTATTTTTAATGTTAGTAAACTTTCCATATGTAGTGAAACTTTCGCTAATTTGGATGGCTAACTCACGTGTTGGAGTTATAATAAGCGCTTTTATTTTACGAGGACCTTTACTTTCTAATCTTTCAAAATGGATTTTTTGTATAATAGGAATGGCAAAAGCAGCTGTTTTTCCTGTTCCTGTTTGGGCGCAACCTAATAAGTCTTTGCCGTTAAGTAAAATTGGAATTGCTTGTTGTTGAATTGGTGTTGGGTGGGTATATCCTTCAGCTTCTAATGCTTGAAGAATAGGTTGAATAATTTCTAAATCTTTGAACGTCATTTATTTTAAATAAGTTGCAAAGGTAGGTTAATAGTTTGGATTAACATTTATTTGTCTCTAAATTGCTAATATTCACATTTTTGATATCTTTAAATTATCACTTTATTAATTATTAATAATAGGAAATAATAGTCTAAATAATTTATAAGAGTAGATTGTTTTTTTAATAGATTTGCGAGAAATGTAAAAAATAAAATTTTGAATTCATATATAATGAGTAATAAACATATAGCAATTGAAATAAGAGAAAAAGCACAACTCTATCAAGAAAAAAAGATTCTTTTTCACAAGGATATTAAGTTAGATAAGTGGGTTGGAATTTCTTGGAATGAGTTATGTACGAAGGTAAATGATATTGCAAAAGCCTTAATTCATATTGGAATTAAAGAGCAACAAAATATCGCTATTTTTGCTCAAAATATGCCAGAATGGACTATAGCTGATTTAGCTGTTTTGAGTATTCGATCTGTAGTGGTGCCCATTTATGCTACCAATGCAAAAAGTGAGGTAGAATACATTGTTAATGATGCTGAGATTGACCTTATTTTTGTTGGCGGACAAGAAGAATACCAAAAAGCGTTAGAAGTTGCAAAATCGAGTAAATATCTTAAAACTATTGTCGCTTTACATCCAAATATTTCAATTGAAATAGATGCTTATTCCATCCATTTGAATGATTTTATCAATCAATCAGCAGATGAAAAACTTGAAATTGATCTTCAGAAAAGACTTTATGAGAGTCAATTAACTGATTTAGCAAGTATCATTTATACTTCAGGAACAACAGGAGAACCTAAAGGAGTAATGCTAGATCATCAAAATTTTGCTGAATCCTTAAAAGCACATGAACTAGAATTAGAGGTTAATGATACTGATGTTTCACTAAGTTTACTGCCTTTAAGCCATATTTATGAGCGCAGTTGGGTCTTGTTTTGTTTACACAGCGGAATTGCGGTGTATTTCAATGCCGATCCAAAACAATTTGCAGCCGTTTTAAAGGAGGTAAAACCAACAATAATGTGTACCGTTCCGCGGATTTATGAAAAAATATATGCAGCAATTCAAGATAAAAAACAATCGGCTTCTGCAACTAAAGTTAAGTTGATGGATTGGGCGTTAGCAGTTGGGCATCAATATTACAATCATTATTTAAGAAATGAATTACAAGTTCCTTTTTTACTTAAGCTAAAATATAAGATTGCAAATAAATTAGTGCTTTCTAAACTTCGAGCTATTTTTGGTGGGAACATTAAATTTACACCTTGTGGTGGTGCAGCATTATCGGCAGAAATTGTTGCTTTTTTTCATTCTTTTGGATTAAATATCAAATGTGGTTACGGCTTAACAGAAACTACTGCAACGGCTTCTTTATTTGGTAATACTCATTTTGAATTTAATTCTGCCGGAAAACCAATTATCGGCACTGAAATTAAAATTGGAGATAATGAGGAAATTATGGTGAAAGGACCTGGTGTGATGCGTGGATATTACAAAAAACCGGAAGCCACTGCTGCCGTTTTTATAGGCGATTGGTTTTGTACAGGAGATGCCGGTAAAATAGATGAAAATGGTAATTTATTTATTACTGATAGAATAAAAGATTTGATGAAAACATCTGGAGGTAAATATATTGCACCTCAAAAACTAGAAACTGCCTTAGTTAATGATGCTTTTATTGAGCAAATTGCCGTAATTGGTGATCAAAAAAATTATGTTACGGCTTTAACAGTTCCTAGCTTTGAAGCGTTGAAACAATATGCCAATCAGCATAAAATTAGTTTTAGCAGTATTG
>JAMPYA010000052.1 GCA_023700885.1 Flavobacteriaceae bacterium | reverse complement strand
TCTTCAACCGTTAATAAACCAGATGTTCCTCCGTATTCATCAATTACTATGGCAATACTTTTACGTTTTTTAATTAACATATTTAATACATAATTGATTCTCATAGATTCAGGAACCATTTCAATCGGTTTAACTATTTCGTGGATTGTTTTCGATTTTTTAAACATATCAAATGCGTGAACATAGCCCATAACATTATCCATATTTTTATCATAAACAATAATTTTTGAATTTCCACTACTGATAAATAGTTTATTTAAAGTGTCCATCTCGTCATTAATTTCAACAGCATTTATTTCTGTTCGAGGAATCATGACTTCTCTTGCTTTGATATTATTGAACTCTAGTGCATTTTGGAATATCTGTATTTCAGAATCTACCTCATCATCGTCTTCTGCCTTTTCTAATTGTTGAATAATAAAATTTCCTAACTCTTCTTTATCGAACCCTTTTGGTTTTTCTGTATAGGAAGATTTTAATACTAATTTGAGCAAAAAATTAGAAATACAAGTGATAAAATCTGAAAAATAATGAAATATAACATAGAATAAATACGCCGGAATTGCAAATATTTTCAAGGCTTCATCTGCATAAATTCTGAAAAATATTTTGGGTAAAAATTCTGCTAAAAGCAATATTATTAAGGTTGAAATGATTGTCTGAATTAAAAGTAAACTGAACTCACTTAATCCTTCAATTGATAAATATCTCAAAATAAACTCACCCATGTAAAAACTATAAATAACTAAGACAATGTTGTTCCCAACTAACATTGTTGTTAAAAATTTAGAAGACCGATTGGTAAGTTTAGAAAGAATTTTAGCAATAAATCCTTCCTTTTTTTTATCTATTTCAATTTGTAGTTTATTGGCAGACAAAAATGCCATTTCCATTCCTGAAAAAAAAGCTGAAAGCAATATTGAAACAATTATAACAGAAATTAGTTCTATCATTTAAAGTAAAATTTATTTATTTTCGTTTTCAGATTTTATTCTTCTAGACTTTCTATAAATGTACAATAAAATGGCTATAACAGAAAATAATAAAAGTATGATAAACTTTTTAAAATTTGTTTTATAAGCAACAACAGCCTCAACTAAAAAAACTGCTGAAAATGCCAAATAAAAATATTCAAAAATTCTAAGTTTTCTCATTTGTTGATAATTTAAAAGTTGTGTTTGAAATATAGTCTATTAATCTATTGAAATTTTTTTACATAAATATTACCTTTTGTACTTCTCATATTCCAATTGGTAAGATTTTCATTAGATTCAAACCCGATGCCACTAATTGTATCATTTAGCGTTGTTAAAGTAAATTCTTTTTCAGTATAAAAAAAATGTGTTTTTTGATCCCAAAAAAGCTGATTTGTTTTAAGCTTAATTCTTTGACGATGATTTTCAATTAAAACTTGATTTCTAATTTCAGTAACTTGAGTTTTACTATAACTAATACCATATTTACTAGAAATTGTAATAGAATCTCCGTTTTGATCAAAAGAAATAACTTTTAAACCATTGGGAAATTCTGTATAAGGATGGTCTTTTCTGTTGCTAAAATCAAGAAGTAATGGTGTTGAAAGCTTTGAAGTTGTAATACTTGAATCAGAATACACGTGATTGATGTTTTCTGCAACTCCAATGGGTAAATTTTGATCTGCTAAAAAATCTTGTACTTTTTGAGTGTTGTTGTTACAAGATAAAAACATTGCTACCATAAAAATGATAGCAATGCTTGAAATTATATTATTAAAGAGTGTTTTCATGAATCCTGTTAAGGAACTCTTACAGTTTCTCCTATCCAACAACCAATTCTATATGAAGATCCAGATTCTTTTCCTTCAACAAATATTAACTTTTTTGTAGGAATATTTGCAGCATAGCTACTTATATATCTTTCGGCTAATGATGAAATACTAGGGTCAACTGCTTTTGCTTTATACGCTTTATCTAAAGCAGCAACATAAACCATTCTTTTAGAGAATTCGTCATTACCACATGAATTAGCGCTTCCAGCGTATAAAGTACTTATTAGCAAATAAGCTCTTCCTAAGTTTGATCTATAACTCAATGCTTTTTGAGCATAATTTCTGGCTTCCACAACATTTCCTTTACGCGCCATCTCTTGAGCAATTGTAAATAAATAACCCGCTTTTTTAAAGTTATCCGTCTCTTGTTCTACAGCTTGTTGGTAATATTTTAAAGCTTTTGTTGATTCTCCATTTTCAAATAAAATATTTGCATAAAAAATTGAAGAAGAAGGTGATGGATCCGCTTTAACATAAGCTTCAACTAACTTATGATATAATGGATCTGTTGTGCATTCTTTTGCATACATTCTAGATACAGCTCTTTTTAACCAAACTGCATTTCCTCTATTTTCTTCCATTTGTTTAGTGTATAACGGCACTAAACGATCACAAGTTGAAATTGATATAATAATATCGTCTAAACCTCCTTCAATTTGACCTAAAGCAGCTAAATTTGTTTCATATGCATTTTTCTTTCTTTCTTCTGTTGGAGAAAGGGTTTGTCCTTCTGCTAATCTTTTTTCAAAATCTTCTAAATCTCTAGAATAATTATCCATTTTAGTACCAACCGCCTCTACTAATTCGTCGTAAGTATCAAAAACGTATTGTGGGTTTGTATCTTTATTTCTATCGATAACCCCTTGGAAATATTTGTACATTGATTTAATTCCCATTCTTGTTGGATCAATCTTAAAAGCTTTGTCTAACAATGTAAAAACCTCATCATCAGAAGCCCCAGCAGATTCCATAAATTCAGCGTAATCACTATATACTTTTCCTAAATCATCATCAGGATAATATTTGATACGTTGTTCTACTACACGTTTTACTAACGCTAGCGCTTTCTCCTTTTCAACTCCTGTAGCTTTTTTGAATCTGTATTCAGCTATATCCATCCCATTTTTATAGATATTTACAGAAAGAGTAGGGCAATTTTCAAAAGTCCAAATCCAATGATCATAGGCCATATCATAATTGTTGGTTTTAAAATCACCTCTAAATAAATTATACTTTACTGTACACTCTTCTGATACTTCTTGAGAGAAAACAGACGCGCTGCTTAAAAACAAAATCAGTAATAGTGCCAAATGTGAAAATTGTTTCATCGTCACTTACATTTAATGATTAATTAATTAATTTTTGCTTTGTTGAACCATTTATCATTTAATGATAAACTTATTTTTATGTTAAAATAGTTTTCTTGAATCAAACCTAAATCTGTTTTACCTCTTTTTCCAACTTCAAAACCAAGATTTACATTGGATAATTGATTTCCTATTGGTAACCCCACTCCAAAAGTAATGCCAAAATCATCTATACCTTCATATTGATTTGGATTAGTTGTTGCATTTACCATTAAACCAGTCTGTTCAAATTTTACTCCTGCTCTATAAGTGACTCTATCCCAATAATTTGAAATAGAATTATAATTTGGTGTATAAAATCCTCCAACTGATAATTTTGAAGATTTTTGATATTGAGCTTTCGATGTTGTTAATACACCTGTATTAAATTTTAAAGCATCCTGAAAACTATATTCTAAACCTGCAAACCATTTATCATTTTTACCTACTCCAAAACCTATTGCAGTTTTCATTGGTTTTACAATACTAGATTTTGCTTCATGAAAGTAAGCGGTATCTCTGGGTATTTCATTTCCATTATCATATGTTAAAGAATAAATATACTCTTTTCTGTCAGTTTTTATATCATTTTCTAATGAAACTGTTAATCCTGTGTATAGATTAATCTCGTTTTTGATTTTCTTTTTATAATTGACACCTAATTTTAATCCAAATCCGTTTAAATAATTAGTATTTAGATATTTTGTTGCCAACTGAACATCTCTAACTTGTTTAATCGTTTCATTTTCAATATTTCCAAAAATATACTCAGTTTCTAACCCAACATTTAAATCTTTATAAATATTATATCCAATTCCTGTAAAGACTCTGTTGACTCCTCCTTTACCTTTTAATAGAGTAATATCTGTAATTTCATCATTTACATCTTTATTTTCTTTATATAATTCATATCCAACGGAGCTTTTAGGCATTAAGCCAAATGAAAACCCCATTTTTTTACCGATAGGAAAACCTAAAGCAAAATAAGAAGCTGCAGAAGTCAATCCATTTTCAGTTGAAACGCCATCCTTTACTGAAACAAAATTACTCGATCCTGCAAAAGTATATGTTGTAACTTTTAAATTGGCCAAATTTGCTGGATTAGCAAAAGAAATATGATAACCATCAGAAGTTGAAATTCCCAATCCTCCTAAACTGATCTCCTCAACAGTGTTTTGTTGTGAATTTTCTCCGATTCCAAAAAATGAATAGGGTGAATTGGTGCTTTTTTGAGCAAATACGCTTGATGATGTAAATATCACTAAGACTATTATGGTAAGTTTATTCATTTATAATTTTTAAATTATATTCTAAAATACTGTTCAATCCTTCTAATAAAAAATTAGAATTAGCAAAGATGCTATTTTTTAATCTTTTTGCCAAGAAAATAGTATCTCCTCCTGTTAAAACTACTGTTAATTTTTTATTTTCTTTTTCAAAGTACGATATAAATCCCTCTATTTCAGCAATTACTCCATTTATTACTCCAAAATATATGGAGTTTTTGGTATTGTTACCTATAGAATTTTCTGCATCTAATAAAGGAAGTAATGGCAGTTTATCTGTAAAAGTGTTTAAAGCTTTCAAACGCATTTCCAAACCTGGAGAAATTGCTCCTCCAAAATATTCATTTTTAGACGAAACTAAATCGTATGTAATACAGCTACCAGCATCTATTACCAAAATATTTTGATTTGAAAATTGAGTTACCGCAGCAACAACCAAAGCAATTCTATCAACACCAAGTGTTTCTGGAGTTTCATATCGATTAAAAAAAGGAACTTTTGTTTTTTGATCTAAATGGATGATGGTTGAAATATTTTCTATATATTTTTTTAATTCATCTGGAATTTCAGCAACTGATGATATTATAGCATTATTTATTTTATATTGTTTTGATATATTTTTTAAAGTTTTTTCTAAAGTTTCTTCAGTAACAATAAAAAGCTCTTCTAGCTTATTTAACTTAAAAACAGCTAGTTTAATACGCGTATTTCCAATATCAACAATTAAATTCATATCTTTAAAACTGGAGATGGCTAAAATACAAATAGATTTTTTAGTTTTTGTTTTGTAATGAACAAAAAATAAATTTATATTTGCACTCGCTAAAGTAGCAGGTACCTTAGCTCAGTTGGTAGAGCAATGGACTGAAAATCCATGTGTCCCTGGTTCGATTCCTGGAGGTACCACAAAAACCGCTTCAATAGAGGCGGTTTTTTTATGAAATGATGTTTATCTGTATATTAAACTTCCATTTATGCTATTATTTTTTGGCAATTTAAACACCTTAACTAAAAGAGTTCGCTGGTATCGAAAAATACATCGATTAACTGGATTTTATCTTTTTTCATTGCTATTAATTGTTGCTATTACTGGAATTTTGTTAGGTTGGAAAAAAAACAGCTTTGGCATCTTATCTTCTGAAAATCATATTGGCATAACAGTAAATACAGAATATTGGCTCTCTATTGATCAATTACAAAAAATTGCTGATGATAATTTAATCCAAAATACTCATAGCAATATTTCTACTGTTCTTGATAGAATTGATATTCGCCCTGAAAAAGGTCTTATAAAATTTATATATAAAAATCATTATTACGCTATTCAATTAGATGGTGCTAATGGAAATTTGTTGTTAGTAGAATATCGAACTGCCGATTTATTAGAAAACATTCATGACGGCTCTATTTTGGATAAAATTTTTAAAACAAACACCAATTTCTTTAAATTGATTTTTACTTCAATTACGGGATTGGCAATCGTATTATTTTCTTTTACCGGATTTTGGATGTATTATGGTCCTAAAAAATTAAAAAATAAAAACAGTAATGCTAAATTTTAACTTCATATTTCTATAACACCACAAAAGATTGTTAAGATTTCTATTTCTAAAACTTCTTAAATTTATTTTGCGTAAATAGTTACAATTTCTGAGAGGTTGGTCGTGTAACGCGGTGATAATTTTTCCTGATTCATTTTCCAGGTTCTCCCCAAATCTTGACAAGCTAATTTTACTTTTTGCTTTCCAATTTTTTGATTTAACCGATCGATGGTCTGCATCAATACCGGATGTTTTGGATGATCTTCATTAAACAAGGTAAACTGTTTAGTGTGCTCTGGAGTTAATCCCATCACAATTACAAACATTATCACACTACCAAGCCAAAAACTGTGAGGGTTGTCTGCTGCGTGGACAATGTTTTAAAGCCAAAGGAAATAGAAGCATCGAGAGAAACCATAATCTTGAAAGGCACAAACAAAGAACAAGAGAATTACTTTTAAGTGAAACGGGAATCCAAAAAAGAAAACAGCGCTCTACCGATGTAGAACCTGTATTTGCTCAACTCAAACATAACAATGGGTTTAGACGATTTTCTCTAAAAGGACTTGAAAAAGTAGCATTAGAGTTCGGATTAATGGCCTTAGGTCACAACTTAAGAAAGAAAATTGCCGCTTAAAGGCAATTTTTGTCCTTTTTTAAAAAATAAAAAAAAACAAAAGAAAACGGAAATAAAAAAACCGCCTCAAAATTTAATATTGAGACGGCTTCTTTTTTATTAGATTTTTTTTATTCTAACCTTTCCAAAGCATCTCAAATAAAATATAAGCAACGACTAGGGTAATAAAGATATTAAATAGTTGAGCAGTTATAAATGCCATTAAAGGGCGTCCTTTATCCAATTCTATAATATCTTTAAATCGTGTTTCTAAACCAATACAGATAAAAGCCAAATTAAACCATAATGATTGATAACTTTTAATTGTTTTGCCTGTAATTTCAGCCGTTTCTGGAGAAACTAAAAAAGAAAAAGCTAAAGAAACAATTATAAATCCAAGTACAAATTTTGGAAAACGTTCCCAAATTATTTTTAATGTAGGTTTCTCTGTTTCTCTATTTCTATCAACTTGTTTATAAGTCCAGAAAATAGAAATTAACAGAGCAGCAACTCCTAAAAGGATGTTCTGAGAGAATTTAATAATGGTACTAAATTTTAAAGCAATATCTCCTGCAATTGTTCCAGAAGCAACAACGGCTCCTGTTGTATCTATAGTTCCGCCTAACCAAGCTCCTGTAACTTCATCACTTAAACCTAACCAACGCGCAATAAGGGGCATAAAAATCATCATAGGAATAGCTACAATCAATACTAATGAAACAACATAGCTTAATTTTTTACTATCACCTTTAATAGCCCCTGCTGTAGCAATGGCCGCAGATACTCCGCAAATACTTACCGCACTGGCCATCATTATAGAAAGTTCTTCATCAATTTTCATTTTTTTAGCAATCCAAAAGGCAAAATACCAAACAGAAAGTACTACTATAATGGCTTGAATTAATCCAAAAAATCCAGCTTTCATAATTTCTGAAAAGAGTACAGAAGCTCCCAACATTACTAAACCAATTTTGATATAAAACTCACTTTGAATTCCTGATTTTAACCAACTCGGAACTTTAAAAATATTACTTATAATCAATCCGATGATTAAGGAGAATAATACGGTTTCTAATCCAAGATCTTTCATAGAACCACTAGAAGCTATAAATTGCGCACCCATAGAAAGAACAAAAATAATTGGAAATGCCTTTAAAATTGATTTTAATGATTTACCCATTAATGCACCTCCAATAAGTGTAAATCCAAAAAAGTACAAAAAGGTTAATAATAGCCTTATAGAATTTCCTGAGGTAAAAACTTCTGTTTGTAAAACAGTCCATCCATACCAGCCTTCTTTAGGGCCAAATTTTGGTAATTCAGGAAAAAATGTGGTTGCAACAATTGCAAAAATAAGAGTGGAAGCAACTACTACAGAAGTCCAATCTTCATTGAGTTGTTTTAATTTCATGATATTAAGTTAAGTTAGTTATAGTTGTAAACAGTAGTAAATATAAGGCAAAATGATTTTTATAACTACTTTAATCTAAAATATTTTAATGATTTTTATAACTCATTAATACTAACAATTAATCAATTTTATTGAAATAAATTAAAAATGATATTTTAGAGTTTTCGGTATTTTTACTCAAAATATTTTCTATTTTAAAAGGAGTATAATTTTTTTGTATAAAAAAAGCCACTTTTTGAGTGGCTTTTTGCATTAAATTTATTTCATGTATTCCCAATACTGAGGTTTGGTATCCTCATCTTCTTGATTCCAATAGGCGGGAGAAACAATTCTTCCGTCTAATGTTCTTAATCGACGTTGGTATACCCAAACAGTTGGATTGAAAACCATATCTGTTACAGCAACTGTATAAAGTTGTGGTTCTTCTTCTGATTTGCGTTTGTCTTCAGCTACAATAACTTCAAAATTATTGTTTTTTAATAAAGCTGAAAGAAAATCTACTCGTTCTTTTGTAGTTCCTTTTTCAACATAAGTAACGCGTTGTCCGTCTATATCTCCAAATTGATGTGATCCTAAAAGTGCCATACGTTATGATTTAAAAATAAGGTTACTAATTTCAAATATGTAATCGTACAGCGGACTGTACATTCCTATAATTAAGATACCAAGTACTGTAATTGTCAATCCTAATTTCATCATGAATTTACTCTCAAAATAAGGAATGGCATTCTCACTTTTTCTTAAGAACATCGCTCTTACAACCAATAAATAATAGTATAAAGAGATGGTTACGTTTACAACAGCTATAAATACTAATAAATAATATCCTTGAGAAGCTGCGGCTGTAAATAAGAAGAATTTACCAAAAAATCCGGCTACTGGCGGAATTCCTGCTAAAGAGAATAAAGCTAATAACATTACTAAACTCAATTTAGGATTCGTTCTGTACAATCCATCATAATCATCTATATTTTCTTTTCCAGTTTGATTTGATATAGCCTGAACCACCCCAAATGCTCCTAAATTAGAAAATACGTAAATCATGATAAAGTAAATTACAGTAGTTGCTCCTAATTGATTAACCGAAAGCAATCCTAAAAGGATAAAACCTGCTTGTGCAATGGATGAAAATGCTAAAAATCGTTTTAAATTTTGTTGACGAATCGCAAATAAGTTACCAATAAACATGGTTAATAAAGCAACTCCGTACATTAAATTTATCCAAATACTTTCTAGCGGTTTGAATATCGTAAATAACAATATCATTAAAACAAAGGCAGCAGCTCCTTTTGAGATAACAGATAAGTAAGAAGCAACACTTATAGGTGCTCCTTCATAAACGTCTGCGGTCCAAAAATGAAATGGGGCTAATGATATTTTAAATGCTAAACCAGCAAAGAACATCAAGAAACCTAAAATAGTTAAGTTTGAGGCCGTAATGGTCATAACATCAAAATATAATGAACCAGAAGTGGCATACATCATGGTAATACCAAATAAAGAAGTTCCAGAGGCTAAAGCTGCTGATAAGATTAGTTTGATACCAGACTCACTAGATTTTTGTTTTAATGATTCGTATGCCGCTAAAGCCGCAACTGGTAAAGTTGATAACTCTAAACCGATGTAAAACATTAAAAAATCTCCAGCAGAAATCATAAAATATAATCCTAATAAAGAGGAGAAAATCAACATAAAAAATTCTGATGCTTTTTGTTGACTAGCAACTTTATCTCGCAACCAATCACCCGATTGTAATAACAGAATTAATACACCAATATTTAACACACTTTTAAAGAAGTGAGTTAAAACGGTTGTTTTAAACATTCCTCCAAATAATACTCCATCAGCAAGTGGTAATAAACCAACAGCTGTATGGATTGCAAAAAGAAGTACGCCAAAATTAACTAGGTTCTTCTTGTTTTGTTCACTTACAACTATTTCAGCCACAATCATCAATAATAGAAGAGCGGTTAAAATAAATTCGTGACGCATTAATAATAAACTACTAAAATCCATTAGTTTCTATTTTTTATATTATTAAAATCTTGCTATAAACGGCGTAAGACTTTCTAAAATCATATCGCTTAACCAAAGTGGTGCTATACCCATTCCTGCAATAGGAATTAATAATAAATACACTCCGTAACGTTCAAACCAAGTTGATGCAGGTAGGTCATTGAATTCCTCATTTTTAACAGGACCCATTAACATAATTCCCACCACTCTTAAAATGTAAACTGCTGTTACAACAATTGCAGAAACTACTACAACGGTAGCAACTCTTCTAAATAAATCAGCGTTTTCAAATGCTCCAACAAAAATATTCATCTCTGCAACGAATCCGCTAAAACCAGGTAAACCTAAATTTGCCATACCCGCAATTACGTATGTTGCAGAAATAAAAGGTAATACTTTTAATAAACCTCCTAATTTCTGAATATCTCTTGTGTGAGTTCTTTCGTAAATCATCCCGATTAAGGCAAAGAAAAGTGCTGTCATAAATCCGTGAGATAGTGATTGTAAAATAGCTCCGTTCCATGCAGTTTTATTCATCATCAATAAAGCTACTAATACCATTCCTAAGTGACTCACAGAAGAATAAGCATTGATGTATTTTAAATCATTTTGACGAAGTGCTGCTAAAGCTCCATAAATTACTCCAAAAGAAGATAATACAATGAAGAAGGTAGACCAATCAATGGCACCCAATGGTAATAAATACATAGCAACTCTAAAAATACCGTATCCACCTAATTTCATCAATACACCAGCGTGTAACATAGACACTGCCGTTGGGGCAGAAGCATGACCATCTGGAGACCAAGTGTGAAATGGGAACA
Organism: Flavobacteriaceae bacterium; assembly: GCA_023700885.1. Taxonomy (GTDB): domain Bacteria; phylum Bacteroidota; class Bacteroidia; order Flavobacteriales; family Flavobacteriaceae; genus JAGXRT01. The sequence continues at coordinate 1,991 of JAMPYA010000052.1, read as the reverse complement.
AAGCACCCAATACTGCAAACCCAAGAAATGTTAAAGGGAAAAATAATTTTTGTGCAGCAAACGGAATATTTACTTGTGCAATTTCTAAGATGTTAAAAGTAAGTGGCCCACCATCAGCGTTAGAATTAAAGTAAATTCCTAAAATTCCTACTAATAAAAGAGCAGAAGCCCCCATTAACATCAAAGTTAATTTCATTGCCGAATATTCTTTCGGACCTGAACCCCAGATTCCAATTAACAAATACATCGGTATTACGGCGATTTCGTAGAAAACGAACATCGTAAATAAATCGATAGAAATAAAGAATCCGAAAACTCCTGTTGCCAATACGATTAATGAAATGAAAAATTCCTTTGATAAATCAGCTACTTTCCATGAAATAAATACCCCTGCTAAAACAACAATTGAGGTAAGTAAAATCATAACTACTGAAATTCCATCAACTCCGATGGCGTAATGTATATTAAATGATTCAAACCAAACATAATCTTTGGTGAAAACCATAATATCTGTATTTACCGCTCTTTCTTTAAAATAAGCGAAAAGTAAGTTGATAGCCATTCCTAATTGAACAAGCATACCAACTAATGATACCATACGAACCTGTTGTAAGTTTTTAGTAAATGCTAAAAACAAAATTGTTAAAACAGGAACCGTAACAAATAATGATAATATATCCATAATTCTTAATCAGTTAGTTCATGAAATAAATGAAAACCATTACTATAATTACAACCCCTGAAACAAATGCAAAGGCATAATCTTGTACTTTACCCGACTGTAATCCTTTAATTTTTTTAGAAACATCTACTGTAGTGTTTCCAATTAAGTTCATGGTGCCATCTACAACTTTTTTGTCAAACCAAGCAAATGGTTGTGCAATTCGTTTAAAGATAATTTCACGGGTAATGAACAAGTATAGTTCATCGATATAGAACTTTTTAAAAGTCCATTGATATAAAAATCCGAATGCTGATGAAACTCTATCGGCAATATTAGATTCTTTTTTGTACATAATCCAAGCAATTGCAATTCCCAAAACACCAACTCCAACAGACATTGCAGCGATATTCATGTGGATATGAGTTGTATAACCAACTAAATCTGGACTTATAAACTGACTGAAAGGTACAAACCCGGCAATTGCAGAAATAACCGCCAAGAACATTAATGGTAATGTCATTGATAATGGTGATTCATGCGGAGCGTGTTTGTAAACAGTATCTTTCCCCCAGAAAATTCCAAAGTATAAACGGAACATATAGAAAGCGGTTAAACCAGCTACAACCCATTCTACCCAAAATAATAATTGGTTACTTTCGTAAGCAGCAGCTAAAATTTCATCTTTACTGAAGAAACCTGCAAATGGCGGTACACCGGCAATTGCTAAAGCCGCAATTAAGAAAGTAATATTAGTAATAGGCATGTATTTTCTTAAACCGCCCATGTCTTGTAATACATTGCTGTGAACAGCATGAATTACAGAACCAGCGCCTAAGAATAACAATGCTTTAAACATGGCATGTGTAAATAAGTGGAACATCGAAGCAGTAAAACCTAAACCTTCTACATCGCCATACCCGGAAATACCTAAAGCCATCATCATATAACCAATTTGCGACATGGTTGAGAAAGCCAAAACACGTTTTATATCGTGTTGTGTTAACGCAATCACAGCAGCAATTAATGATGAAAATCCTCCAACGTATGCTACCACTTCAAGTGCAATTCCGCCTTCAACAAAATAGAACATCGGGAATAAACGAGCTACTAAATAAACTCCGGCTACTACCATTGTTGCAGCGTGAATTAAAGCTGAAACCGGTGTGGGGCCTTCCATGGCATCTGGTAACCAAATGTGTAAAGGAAACATGGCTGATTTACCTGCACCACCAATAAAAATCAGCACTAAAGCAGTTGTAATTACCGAGAATCCCATAAAGGTAATTCCGGCATGTTGCATAATTGGTGATGTTAAATCTTGTAAAGC
>JAMPYA010000051.1 GCA_023700885.1 Flavobacteriaceae bacterium | reverse complement strand
TTAGGAGCTATGGGAATTACAGGTGATTATTCTATCATGCGTCATATGATGAATTTAGAAAGTGTTATCACTTATGAAGGAACACATGACATTCATTTATTAATTACAGGATTTGATGTAACAGGAATACCGGCTTTTAAATAAAAAATTAGATTAACTATATTGATTAAAAATCCCGCAAAGCGGGATTTTTAATTTAAAGTTTTAACAGTAAACTGCAAATATAATTTCTTCCAGGAGCGCTAATTGATGATGCAAATTCTTTGTAATGAATATCAAAAATATTATCAATTTTAAATATTGCAATTAATCTTTCTGAAAATTGATATGATGTATTGAAATTTAGAGTGCTCCATTTTGGAGTCCCATAATATTTCTCAGTTGCTGTTATATATGGTGTTTGTTCAATATTATCAATTCCTTCTTCTACATTATAATCTTCTACCATTTTAGTGGCATTAAATCTATAATTCAATGCCGTTTGAAATTTTTTATAATGATAACTTAATTCTACATTACCAAATACTGGTGGAATAGATGATAAGGGCATTTTTTTATCATAACTTTTTCCATTTGTATAAGTTAATGACCCTTGAGTTTTAATATTTCTTGTTATAGAACCTTGATAATGAAAAGTTCCTCCAGCTATATATGCATTTTTATTATTGATATTAGCATAGGTAGTGGCAACAACTCCGTCATAAATAATTGTGTTTTGATTATTCATTGCAAAGTCACCACGGGCAATATAATTATGAAGCAATGTATAGTAAGCATTTAACCCAAATTGAAAGGATTTATTGTTAAAATATCTAACAATGCCAATCTCTGCATTATAAGCATATTCTGGTTTAAGATAAATATTTGGAACAGAAACTTGTCCGTTTTTAAATCTAATTTTCCCAATATCATCAATATTTGGTGATCTAAACCCAGAAGACAAAATACTTTTTAACTGCCAATTTGATGTTGGTTTAAATATATAACCAATTGTTGCTGTTACAGCATTGTTTTTAGTAAAAATATCCATGTCTGGCAATGTGATAAAGGTATCATCTATCCAAAGAGCATTTAGAAAAGTAGCTGTAATTCTAATTCCGGTATTTAATGTTGATTTACTATTCAAATCTTGACGATAATTAGTGTACAAGGCTGTGCTTGAATAATTACTTCCCCCATCAGGATAGCGAGACTGTATAATAAAATCGTTTGAAAATCCTATTACTTCATTTCCGTTTACTTTAATTTTTTTACCATAAGCATTAGATGCAACATCATTGTATGTAAATTCAAAACCATATGAAAGGTTTCTGTTTTCAGATTTATTAAGAGGTACAGAAAAATCACCGTTTATACTATATACATCAACATTTTCATAACGATAATAACGGTCTAAACTATTCATTCTTCTTTCAATTCTGGATTCTTCAATTTGTTGATAAGCTAAAGTTAAAGTGCCTTTTTCTAACCAACTATATTCAGGATTAAAGTGTAAATTGGTTGAAGCCAAAAATCTGTTTTGAGGTCCATAATATGCTTCTGCATATCTAAGTTTACCACCTGAAATTTCAGCTAGGTTATCAAAATTTGGAATATCAGATGAGGTTGAATATTGTATGTTAAATGATATATCCGCTTTTTTATTAAGTGGAATATATACTTTTTGAAATATATCTAATTGCTTGTATCCTGAATTTTTCTGAATATCCGGATTGGTATTAGTAACACCATTTGGATTGTAATAAGTATTCGTATTATCAGAATATAAAAATACTTTTCCCCAATTTTCAAAATGATGATTTCGCTTTTCTCCCATTTTTAAATCTCCGAAATCTGAATAAGAAATGGCTGTTAGTGATGCCCATTTGTTAAAACTCATTTCCACATCTATATGATTTGTTTTTTCATTATTTGCAGAGCTAAAGCGTGTTAAAAAATTAGCACTTAATTTATTTTCTTTATTGGTTTCGGGCGTTTTTGTAAAATAGTTGATTACACCTCCTAAAGCATCAGAACCGTAAATTACAGATGAAGGACCGTAAATAATTTCTGTACGTTCCAAAACAGTTGGCGAAACTGTTATTGAATTTTGAAGATGACCCGATCTATAAATGGCATTATTCATTCTTACTCCGTCTACAACTAAAAGAACTCTATTGGCTTCCATACCCCTTATTACAGGACTTCCGCCCCCCAATTGTGTTTTTTGAACTCTAATCCCAGGAATAATTGCTAATAAATCGGCACTTGTTTGAGGTGATTTTTGCACAATTTCTGATGATGTTATAACCGAAACTTGTTCAGCGACTCTCGTCTTTTTTTCTACATCGCGAGAGACTGATAGTATAACTTCATTTAATTGTAAAGACTTTTTATGTAGCCTTACTATATGGTTAATGAGTTTTAAGTCCTTTTTTAAAACCTCAATTTCTACATAACCAATATGATTAAAAGATAAAATATCTGATTCTTGATATTCAGAAATATTTGCTATTCCGTCTTTATTTGTATGATTTAATTTGAGTTTGTTTTCATTATAAATCATTACATTTTCAATGGGTGTTTCAGTATCAAAATCTATAACTTTAACCGTTTGAGCATGAGCATTAAAGGTGGTGATAATCAGGAGTAATAATAAAATTCTTTTCATTTTTTAACTTCTTTTGATTCTTAATTGTCAAATGAAATAGGCTAGTTTGATTTGTAATTTTAAATTTATTTGTGTTGATTTCAAACAAACCTATTTCATGTACTATTCAAAAATCGATTTTAATATGGGTAATGATTTTGGTTTTTTAAATCCGCTTATATGTATTTCGTAATAATGAATCAATATATTTAACAACTGTTGTCTTATTTGACTATTTAATTTCAACTGCTCAATACTATCAAAATTTGTGCCTAATAAACTTTTAAAAAGTTTTAGGTCATCATTATTTATAACTTCTCCAATCGTTAAATTGTTCGAAAACTTACCTTCGGATAAATCAAAAAAGTTAGCTCCATTCATTTTAGTTTCAGGATAAAATCCTAAATATTTTGATAAATTTAGCAGAAATAATAAATGAAAGTTTGATGTTTTATCATGAGTGTCCAACCAAGTTAGTGCCGTAATAAGATATTCAAATAATGTTTCCTGATTTTCAGCTTCTACTAGTGAAGAATTTAAAATTTCAGCTAAAAAAATCAATATTGTTTGTTTAACAATATTTGTTGGAATTGTTTGATAATGATAATGTACTCTTACTTCTTTTAAAGAATTTAAAGTACCTCTATTGTTGTGACTTGCTTCTATATCTAATAAGTTTAACGGCTGAAAATAAGCTGCTTTAAATTTGCTTTTATGGCTAAAAGCACCTTTAATTAAATATGATTTTATACCATCTGTTTGGGTATAAAGTTTTACTATTAAACTTGTATCGCCAAATTTAAATGTGTGAATAACGATTGCTTTAGTTGATACGATCATTTAATTGATAATTGCAATGTTTACTGATGAAATTTTTTAAGTCGTATATCAACCCAAGTATTTGCAATCTTTAAATTTCGTTGTTGGTTAAGGGTTGAACCTTTTTTGCTGATACTTTTTTCGTTAGAATTATCCCAACTATTGTTATAATCAATTTAAGAATATAAAAATTGAACTCCAAATATACTTAATATAACTAAAAATACTTTCATGAACATATTTCGTTGTAAGCCTCAAATATATCCAATATAATTGTAATGATAAAAATACTACCTTCGTGTTAAATAATCATTTGATGCTCCAGGAAATTGAACGAAAGTTTTTAGTAAATAATTCAACTTTTAAAGATGAGTCTTTTAAAAAGATTTATATAAAACAAGGGTTTTTAAATTCAGATAAAAACAGAACTGTTAGAATTCGAATTACTGATAATAAAGGATTTATAACAATTAAAGGTATTTCAAATTTAAATGGAACAACTCGTTTTGAATGGGAGAAGGAAATCGATATTAAAGAAGCTTCTCAGCTTTTTTTTCTTTGTGAAGATGGAATTATTGAAAAAAACAGGTTTTATGTTAAAACCACTAATCATATTTTTGAAGTTGATGTGTTTTTAGGTGATAATCTAGGATTGATTATTGCAGAAATTGAACTTAAAAATGAAGACGATTTTTTTGAAAAACCAAATTGGCTAGGAAAAGAAGTAACGGGCGATGTAAAATATTACAATTCGGTTTTAAGTAAAAATCCATATAAAAACTGGAAATAGTTAACTTATTTCTACAATAGGAAACATTAATGTAACCTTAGTTCCCGTTTCATTTTTACTAGAAATATCTTCAATATTTATGACCGTATTTGCATCTTTAAAAAGTGTACGTATTCTAACATCGGTTGCTTTAGTTGCAAACCCAACCCTTTCATCTCTTTTTAACTCTGCTTGTTCTTTTGCTTTGGCATATCCAATACCATTATCAATAATTTCAAATTTTATCAAGTTATCGCTTTTAGAAATTAATAAATCAATTCTTTTTTCTCCAGTGATATGACTTAATCCGTGCCAAATTGAATTCTCTACATAAGGTTGTAAAAATAACGGGGGCACTTTAATGATTTCTGGATTAATTGATGAATCTATTTCAACATTATACTTAAATCCTCCTTCTATTCTAATATTTTCTAAAAGAACATAAATTTTTAAATTACTCAATTCTTCAGCAAGTGAAATGGTGTTTTTAGTAGAATTTTTTAATATCTCTCTAATTAATTTGGAGAATTTGGTGATGTAATCTGATGCCTTCTCAATCTGACTTTTGATGATAAAGTTATTAATTGAATTTAACGAATTGAATAAAAAATGTGGATTCATCTGACTCTGAAGCGCTGTCATTTTTAGTTCTGAAGTTTCGGCAATTTGCTCAGTTAACTCAATTTCAGAACTAATTCTATAATCTTCTAATTCTTTAATTCTAAATCCTATTATTGCGGCAATCATAACAATTTTTAAAGTACCACCAATAAAAATAAAGAACATTGGGTCTATATTAATGTTATTAAAAAATAATCTTAAATTATTAAAGTAAAACCCGGCATAAGTAACCAACAATAAAATGTAAAAAATAGTTGAAAAAACTACAAAGAGTTTAACATGTGAACCTTCAATTTTTAAAAATTTAATATAGGAAACAACATTAAAACCAATTAATAGCGGAATGGAAAAATAAAATATTGTTTGTTGAGTTTTAAATCCAATTAAAGAAGTTATAATAATTAAAGTTATACTTAAAACCAACAATATTGTAATAGTTAGGCTTAGCATTTTATCCCATTTTACCAAAAAAACATTGGTTTGAAGAAGCTCTCGTGAAAAAGCCAAATAAGTAGCAAAGGTTAAATATTGTAGCGGATAGTTAATATAACTTGCCCAACCTGAAGAGAAATCTTCAATTATCAAATTTTTTAAAAAGAAAACAAAAAGTAATAAAGAATAAAGACTAAAATAAAGATAAAGTTTGCGTTTATTTTGAAAATAAATTATAATATGATAGAGAAACACAACAAGCAGCGCGCCTCTAATTGCAGAGTAAAATTCAGAATCAAATTGAGTAAACATAAAAGTATTAGTCTAAATATAATTTCTGAAATAACTCAGCTTTTTTACTTCTGCTAATACTAGCTGTTTTACCGTTACTCATAATTAATTCTCCTCCAAGTCCTTTTAAATATTCTTTAACGTGATCTAAATTGATTAAATAAGAATTATGAACACGATAAAATCTTGGAAATTGAAAACTTTTTTCGACTTCTTTTAATGTTTTTGACACTACTATTTCTTGTCCGTTATTTAAATAAATAGTCGTATAACTTTTATCAGCTTCCATCATTACAACTTCCTCCTTTTCTAGCAAATAAACTTTTCCGTCTGCAGAAATATGGATTTTTTCAGTATTACCTCCGCCAGCACTTAAATTATTGAGTAGCATTTGTAGCTTACTCTCCATTTGATTATCTACTTTCGGTGCTTCTTTAGTTGCAATTTTAACCTTATCGATAGCTGCAATCAATTCATCTTTGTCAACCGGTTTTAACAAATAATCAACCGCTGATACTTTAAATGCTTTTATAGCAAACTCATTATGAGCTGTTGTAAAAATTAGATTAAAATTTCTGTGAGATAATTTTTCTAAAAATGTAAAGCCATCCATTTCTGGCATATGAATATCTAAAAAAACAATATCTGGCTTTACCTCATCAATAAGCGTTAAGGCTTTAATTGGTGAATTGCATAAAGTAACATCAACATCTTTAATGTATGTTTTTAGTTTCCACTCAAGAGCTTCAAGAGCATCTTTTTCGTCATCAATTAATAAAATTTTATACATTTTTTTGGGTGATTTAGTGTTCTTTCTTTCAAATTTATAAATTTTATTGATATATACGCATTAATCTGACAATGATAATTAGTTAATTAAACTTTAAAATTATATATATTGCTATATAACAAATAATTATATTAAATAATAAAGAGAAATAAAATGCTTTTTATTTAATAAATTATATGAATTTAGTGAAAAATTATTAAATAATAAAATAATAAACTCTAAACTAATGATTGTGTATTAAATGTAAATGGTAATTTATATAGAATAAATGGCAATTAACTTAAAATTGGAAATTTAAATGTTACTCTTGTTCCCGATGTTGTTTCATTTGTCAGGTCTTCGATAACGACATCCGTTGTTTCATTTTTATATAAACTTTGTAATCTATTTTTTACTATTTGTACTGCTAATCCAGAACTTTTAACCATTCTTTTTTGAGCAATTTCTATCCCTTTTTTGTAGCCAACTCCGTTGTCTATAACTTCTAATAAATAGAATTCATTTTGTTTTATTAATTTAATTATCAACTTTTTATCACCTTGTTTATGCGCTAATCCGTGCCAGATGGCGTTTTCAATAAATGGTTGTAAAAACATCGGTGGAATATGAATAAAATTAGGACTTATATTATCTTCAATAATTACTTCGTAAGAAAATCCACCCTCAACTCTAGCTTGTTCTAAAACGATATAAAGTTTAATAATATTTAATTCATCTGCTAAAGACATAGAATTTTTTCTAGAACTGTTTAGTATTTCTCTAATGAATCTAGAAAATTTAGTAATGTAGTCTGATGCGTTTTCAACCTGATTTTTAATAATTAAACTATTTATACTGTTAAGCATATTAAAAATAAAATGAGGATTCATTTGACTCTTTAGCATTTCCATTCTAAGCTCTTCTGTTTCTGCCGTTTGTCTAACTAACTTAAGATTTATGGCCACCTCTTCATTTTCCATAGAAGTAATTCTATGCCCTAAGATGATTGCAAAAACAAATATTTCAATTGCAGCTCCAAAATATATAAAAGCTTGCTCATTAATTCCATTTGATTGAAAATAATTCTTCAAATCAGAAGTGGCTAAAAAAATGGAAAAAGACGAAAGAATTAGAAGTGAAAGTGTTCCTAAAATAAATAATGTTGATAAAACATAATTTACACTTTTTATTTTTTGATGTGTTGCTAATATAAAATAAACAACATATAATAATAATAGAAAGTTGATCACATAGAAAATATTTTTACTAACAAAAAAATGAATTAAATAAGTAAAAAAAGACAATAAAAATAATAATAATGCAATTTTTTTAAGCTTTTTATCCCATAAAGGATCAAATCTCTTGATATTAAGTACTTCTCTTGAGAAATGAAAATATACATAAATAGCAATATAAAATTGAGGTAATGAAATTAAAAAAACGGTGTTTTCATTAGCAAATCTACTATGCCAAAAAATTAGATTAACAGAAAAAAGTAAAGTATATAAGCTGTAATATAAAAAAAGTTTTTGTTTATTATTTACATATAATAAAGCATGAAATACAAAGAGCACAATAAGAGCACCGCGAACCCAGGAAAAAAATTCTGAATCTAAATTTAAAAACATTAAGTAAAATTATATAGTCTTTAAGTTAATTGATTCAAATGTAAGATTCTTTTGGCATTATAGATACTTATTAAAAAAAAATTAACAGTTTATAAAAAAGAAACCTCGGACTTTAGAAGTCCGAGGTATTAAATAAACCACCCCAAAAGATTTATTTTAATATTAAGATACTCAAATATACAACATAAACAGATATTAAGTTATTAGAAGTTAAACTTATACAATAAAAATTTGCATTTGGCATGTTTTAAGAAACAAATGGTCTTATTTAATTTATTTTTGGAAATGAAATGAAAACTCTTGTGCCAAAAGGACCTTGATTAGTAATATCTGTACGTTCTATTGTTACGTTTTTCCTATTAAAAACCAGATTTATTCTAAATATTGCAGATTCTGTTGCTGTGCCTTTATTTTTATATAAGTTTAATTTATCAAGTTCTAAAGATCTATTTATACCAATACCATTATCAACTAAATTAAAACTGAGATAATTATTAGTTTCGCTAATTTTTAACCAAATTTTCTTGTCACCTTGAATTTGAGATATTCCGTGCCAAATAGCGTTCTCTACATATGGTTGTAAAATTAATGGTGGAACTTTGGTTGTCATTGAATTAATATTATTATCAATCTCTTCAATATATTCAAAACCATTATTTGTTCTAATTTTTTCTAAAGCTATATATATTTTTAAATTGGCTAATTCTTCATGTAATGTAATGGTTGATTGATTAGAATTATTAAGTACATTTCTAATAAATCTAGCGAACTTTGTTATAAAATCTGAGGCTTCTTCAACTTGGTTTTTTAATATAAAATTATTAATCGAATTAAGTATATTGAATAAAAAATGTGGATTTAACTGACTTTTTAGGGTCATCATTTTTAATTCCGAAGATTCAATTTTATTTTTAGTAATTACCATCTCAATTCGAGTCTTTTCTTCAAGCATTTCTCTATATCTATAACTAATTAATATAGCAAAAACAATAAATTCTATAAAAGCTCCCGAGTATAAAAAAAACATCCGATGAAACCCTAATTTAAGAACATAATTATCAATATTAAAAACATTAATAATAAGTGTAATGAAAATCAAAAATAAATACGTTAACGATCCAAATATAAACAACTTAACATGGTATTTATCAATATCTAAAAGTTTAATGGATGTTATAAATGAAATAATAATTGCACCAAATATTATAATAAAAAACAAATTTATTTGTACGTTTTTATTTAAAAATACGGTAATAAAAATAAGTGAAACTGATAATATCCATAATAATGGAATCGTTTTTAATAATACTTTATCCCATCTTGGAATATTTTTATTTGTTTGAACAATTTCACGTGTAAACATGAAATAAAAAGAAACCGCTAATAACTGAAAAGTTAAATCTGTATAATGATAAAAATAATGAGTATTAACAATTGATGTATGGCTAAATAGAAAAATATATAGTAAAAGTGAATACAAAGAATAGTATAAATAAACTTTATTTTTATTGAGAAAATAAATAATAATATGATAAATAAAGAATAAGAAAAGAGCACCACGAACCATAGAATAAAATTCTGATGAAAGGTCAGTAAGATTAAAAAGCTTGTTATTCATAGTGCGCAATAAAATTGGGGGATAAAAATTTATGCGGTTATTTATCTTATTATGATGTATAGTCTAATAAATGTTTTTTTAATAAATTAATTTTTGGAGCTAAGTGACCTTCTTTGCCTTTAGCTTTTGCCTTTTCAAAAACCTCTAATAAATCATCTTTATCTACTGGTTTTAAGATGTAAAATATATCTGTTAACCTAGAAACACGAATTGCCATTTCGTCATAAGCAGTGGTAAAAATGAGATTGAATTCTAAGTAATTTAAATGCATGAGAAATTCAAAACCATTCATTTCTGGCATATGAATATCCAGAAATAGAATGTCTGGTTGAAAAGAATCTACAATTGAAACTGCATCTTTAGGAGAACTACATTTTGCAATTACAATATTTTCTTCTACATATCTATTTAATTTCCACTCCAGCGCTTCAATAGCATCGTTTTCGTCGTCTACAATTAAAATCTTTAGCATGGTATTGTGAATTTTGGGATTATACAACATTTTAAAAGTACAATAATTTTATATTAATTATTGATGATTTCTTTATTATTTATGAAATAAAATGAATAATTTATGGCAGAACATAAAAGAAAACAGCAAAAAAATGACTGATGCTTCCTAATAAAACAAAAACATGAAAAATAGCATGGTTAAATTTTATTCGCTTAATGGCATAAATAATTGCGCCAATTGTGTAAAATATCCCACCTAAAAACAACCAAAATATTCCATTTATTGGGAGGTTATCCATTAGTGGATTAATGGCAAAAATGACAATCCAACCCATAGCAACATAAGCTATTGTTGATATAATATCAAATCGACCTGTAAAAAATATTTTAAAAATGATACCAATTGCTGCTATTCCCCAAGTTACTCCAAATAAAACCCAACCTACAGTTCCGTTTAAAGTTACTAAGGCAAATGGTGTGTAAGTTCCTGCAATTAAAATATAAATAGCACTGTGATCTACTATATTAAATCGATATCTCCACTTCGGATCTTGAATACTGTGATAAATTGTAGAAGCAGTATAAAGTGCTATTAAACTTGCGCCATAAATACTAAAACTAACAATATGCCAAACATTACCATAAAAACTTGCAAACATTACTAATAATACCAATGCAGCAATACTAATAACAATTCCAACAGCATGAGTAATAACGTTAATTTTTTCTTCTAACGGATTATAAAAATTAATTGGTTTGGGTTTCATTTTTAATTTTTTGATTTTCTATATCTGTAATTAGTTCATGATACATTATTTGATACATTTTATCTCTAATCAATTCTTTATCATTTAATGTGAAATTTTTTGTTTCGATTACATCCAAAATTTTAACTCTTAAAATACCCGGTCCTCCTGAATTAATCGTGTATGAAAAACGTTTTTTACAATCGTAAAATATCATCGGAATAATTGGTATTTGATGCTCTATGGATAGCGAAAAAACGCCGTTTTTAAATTCACTCAACACTACACTTTCATCAGAAGGAACTAATCCTTCAGGAAAAATACAAACACTATATCCTCTTTTAAGTTTTCTTTGAGCATTTTCATATACTTTTTTTCTACTTTCAGGATTAGATCTATCAACCAAAATACAAGTTCTTTTATAGAAAAAACCAAAAATAGGTAAATTCACTAATTCATGCTTACCCACAAAAACAATTGGATTTTTAACAACAGCTAACATTAAAAAAGCATCAATCATAGAGGTATGATTGGCAGAAAACATAAAGCTTTTCCCTTTTTCAAAATTTTGATTTCCTTCAACCTTCACTCTAAATCCCATCAAAAATATAACCACTTTTGCCCACCATCTGGCAAGTTTATAAAAAGTTGGGTAAAATTTTTCATGAGATGTTAATACTATCAAAACCGGTAATAAAACTATTATAATAGAACCGCCAACAACATAGAACCAAACACGCCAAATAGACCTTAATATAATTTTAATTATTTCCATCTTAATTTACTGGTGTTGAACACAATTTAAATATAAACTTTCCAAAAATAGTAATTAATATCTATTATACGATTTAATATTGAATTGTGTATTTTTGTTTTTCAATCAAACAATAAACCATGTCAAAAATTTTAACTGGCGTACAAAGTACCGGAACACCACATTTAGGAAATATTTTAGGAGCTATTATGCCAGCCATTAAAATGGCTGAAAATCCTGAAAATGAATCTTTTTTGTTTATTGCCGATATGCATTCGCTAACACAAATAAAAGATGCAAAAACACTTCGCAATAATACTTATAGTACGGCTGCAACATGGTTAGCTTGCGGATTAAATGTTGAAAAAACAGTTTTTTATCGTCAAAGTGATATCCCAGAAGTTACAGAATTAGCGTGGTATTTAAGTTGTTTTTATCCGTATCAACGCTTAACATTAGCGCATTCTTTTAAGGATAAATCAGACCGTTTGTCTGATGTAAATGCAGGTTTATTTTCCTATCCTATGTTAATGGCTGCAGATATTGTTTTGTATGATGCTGAAATTGTACCTGTAGGAAAAGATCAATTACAACATTTGGAAATGACACGAGATGTTGCATCTCGATTTAATCATCAAATGGGAGAAACTTTTGTTTTACCAGACGCAAAAATAGAAGAACACACCATGTACGTTCCGGGAACAAATGGTGAAAAAATGAGTAAATCAAAAGGAAATATTATTGATATTTTTTTAAGTGATAAGGATTTGCGAAAGCAAATTATGAAAATTGAAACCGATTCTACTCCTTTAGAAGCTCCTAAAAATCCTGAAACTTGTAACTTATTTTCGCTGTATAAATTAGTTGCATCTAAATCTCAAACAGATGAAATGCGTTCTAAATATTTAAGAGGAAACTATGGTTATGGACATGCCAAACAAGCCTTTTTTGAATTGATAGTTGATAAATTCAAAACTGAACGCGAACTTTATCAATATTATATTAATAATACTGATGAGATTGAAAAAGTTTTAAAAGTTGGTGCTGAAAAAGCTCGAATAGTGGCGCAAGAAGTTTTACAACGTTGTAGAACAAAACTTGGTTATTAAATTTTATATATTTGTATTCAAATTTAAAATAGAAGAAATGGGAATGAATAAAAATACGGTATTAGCATGGGCTACTTTTATTATGATTATAATGGGATTAATTTTAATTAGTCTTGGGGCTTTTCGCTATTACGAAATTGCTGGTTGGGGGTTTAGTGCTGTTGGTATAGGATTTTTTGCCATTGCATGGGTATTTAACGCCTTAAAAGGACGTGTATAAAATCTATAATTTTTACAACTAAGGTGCCGGATTTGGGTATTTCTCAAATATAGCTTCAATTTCTTTTAA
>JAMPYA010000235.1 GCA_023700885.1 Flavobacteriaceae bacterium | reverse complement strand
TATTTTGTTCCGGTTAAACCAAACTCTGTTCTTAATGTCCACAAAAGCAATTGTGAGGAATCTATTTCAATACTAACTGATTTTCCGTTGAGTATAAAATTAATTTGTTCGTTCATAACTGAAATCAATTTAGGTGTTATTTATGATATGATTGTATGCTGATACTGTTTAAGGAACACTATCAGCGTAATTAAATTCTCGTTTATAATCTTCCGGAGTGTCAATGTCTTTTAATATGCTATCTGACTGAACCTCTACCTCCAATATATCCTTACCATTATTAAGAAACAATTCACGCAATCCTATTGCTGTATTTAATTGATGAATACTGTCTTTATATTTGGAATGGATTAACACCGGATGCCCGCGTTTTCCATTGTATGTTGGTATTATTAATCCTTTAGTAGTTTTTTGAAAACTTGTAATTAATTGATTTATAATAATTTCAGAAACCATCGGTTGATCTCCTAAAAGCACTAATATTCCATCTGATTTTTTGTCAACTGCAGATAATCCTGCTTGAATCGATGATAACATACCTATTTCAAATAGTTTGTTTTCGATGAAGTTAACATTATAATTATTCAGTTCTTTTTTAATTTCATCTTTATGACTTCCCAGAACCACAATGGTTTGAACTGCACTAGAATTTAACGATTTATCAACAATAGATTTTATAATAGTTGAGTTTTGATAGGGCATCAATAGTTTTTGTTGTCCCATTCGGGTGCTTTTTCCAGCTGCTAGAATAACAGCACTAACTTTTTTTCTTTTTCCTAAATAATCAAGTTCATGTCTTTCTTTAATCAATTCAGAAATAATGCTAAAGGCAATTTCATTTACTGATTTAGAATGAATATCTAAGCCAATAGGTGTGTGAATAAAATCCCATTCCTCCTGTGTTGCCCACATCTCTTTTACAAACTTTTTACCGATTAAAACAGATTTTCGTTTGCTTCCTATGACTCCGATATAGGCTGCATCAGATTTTATACAATTGCGAAGAGCCTCTACATCTGTTCTATGACCCTGAGTAGTGATGACAATATAGGTGTTTGTAGTAATATTAAAAGTATTTAAGCCTTCGTTTAGGGGTTTATATATAATTTTGGATGCGTTCGGGAATCGCGATATATGAGTCATTTCCTGGCGATTGTCTAATACAGTTACATCAAAATCGACTAAGGGTGCTATATTGGCTAGCGCTTGCCCGATATGACCGGCACCTATAATTAATAGTTGAGATTTAGGATAAATGGGTTCTACAAATAAATAAACTTCTGAATTATTATCTGAATGAAGTGTTGATTTAATCCATTTCGCTTTTCTATTTTCTATAATTTCATGAAGGTTTAATTGCGTTGAATTTAAAATTTCCAAAACATTCTTTGGAAGGGTTTTATTTTTTTCTACCCAATATTTTTCAATGGTTAAATTTTGATCAGCTTGTTTATGGAACAGAGAAAAAAGAGTTCCGCATTTATTTTGGTGGAGCGATTCAATCAATTTTAAATATACATGGAGATGTTTTTTTGGATTGACATCTAGCGCATATAAAGCGCTTCCGCCACAAATAGCACCAATGTCATCCTCCATATCAGCATCAAAATTGATTAACTGTAAAGAATTTTCATTGTTTAAAGAAGCCAATGCTGCAGTTTTTTGAGCGTGTGCTTCTAGCAATCCGCCACCCAAAGTACCAAAAAGTACCTGTTCTTTGTTCAATATAATTAGGGCTCCAGGTATTTGCGGAGTCGATCCTTTGGTATGCAGCAAAGTTCCAATTTGGATTTCCAAAGAAGATTGTAACACTTCTACCAATTGGTGATAAATAGTACTCATACTTAAATAAGAAAGATGAATTATTAGTCCTTCGCTATTCTTTCAAATTTAGGACATTATTATTAGACTTCCAATAAATTTACTTGCAATAGTTCAAGTGTTTTTTGTGGAATAAAACGGAACAAAACGTCTCGGTACGCTTCGTAAGTCGAAGTGACGTGTATCGAGAACGTTTTTTAACAATAATTTTGCTGTTCTCGATACATTCCGATAAATCGGACCTCTAGAACTGACGAAAAATTATGATCGAAAACTAATTACACCCAGTGGGTTATTATAAGTATTCCATACTTAAAAAAGCAAGGTTTGCCCTTCATCATCTGCTATGATTTCATCTGAATTAATATCAGATTTAGGATTTTCATCTTCAATAGAATCTTTTATAACTTCTTCATCAATAACTTCTACCTCTGCTACCTGTGGAGGCTCATAAGGAAGAGATGCTAAGGCATTTATTTGTTTTATTTTATCTGTAGTTAGTTGATTTCCAATAGCCTTAATGCCTTTTACTGCAATAAATTCTTCAAGGTTAATTATGATATTCTCTTTCCCTTTTCCACTCAGAATTACTTCGGCCATAGGTCTATAATCGGTTAAAACTATTTCTAAATGCGACTTAGGATGTTCTGTAATAAATATTTCTTCTTTATTGGGATTATCAATCATAAATCGTTTTACAAAATAACGCTCTTTATCGCCGTCGTAATAAATAGCTGATATGGGTTTAAGCGGATTCCATTTTTCTAAAATAATGGTATCATCTTCAAAATGCATGGTTAAATCTGGTGTTTGAACTTTAATTTTTCCGGCCTGAGTAACAATCATTAATTTATCTTCAGGTTTAAATTCACCTAACAACTCACCGCGACC
>JAMPYA010000234.1 GCA_023700885.1 Flavobacteriaceae bacterium | reverse complement strand
TCAATTACATTAATTCCACCACTTTTAAAATTTGGCAAATAAGTAAAAGCATCTTCTGGGTCTCTAATTAAAATTTTCATCCATGGTGGTGTTTCAAAAATCCCATTTCCCATGGAATAAGCTTGACTCAATAATTCGGTCATTCCGTATTCTGAGTGAATTTCAGTAACACCAAATCCTTTACAAAGTTTATTATGAAGTTCTTCGCGTACCATTTCTCGTCTTTTTCCTTTCATTCCTCCGGTTTCCATAACAATAGCATTTTGGAGGTTGAACTGGTGTTTTTCAATTAAATCTAATAAAGCGTAAGTCACCCCAATCAACAAAATTTTAGATCCTTTAGCATTTAAATCATGCAGCTTTTTGGCTAATTGATCAAAATCATCTAAATAAAATCCGCTATCCAAATTATTTGATTTTTTAATTAAATCATCTACCATGTAAATTAGTGATGAACCTTCTCTTTCTTGATAAGATGGTAATAAAGCCAGCATAGTATAATCTTTGATTGATCCGTAAAAAAGTTCAAATGATTTTAAATAACTTTCTTCATAAACTAATAAATCAGTAACAAAGTGCTTACTTTGAACAGAACTAGTCGTTCCGCTACTTAAGAATTTTTTTTTTGATTCAGAATTTCCGGTTATAACTTCAAATTGTTTAAAAAAATCAATGGGTAAAAAAGGAATATCTGTTATTTTTTTTACAGATGTTGTATCGACTTTCAAAAATGCTAAAAATTGTTTATAAACAACATTGTTTTCTGATTGATATTGAAATATTTCCAACGCCAATTGTTCAAAATCTTTTGTTGATGCTATTTTAAAAATGCGATTTCTAAACATATTCTATTTTGATTAAGCAAATTTACAAAAATGATTCGCTTGTCTCTCAAAAAGCTAGTTTTCTCTAAATTGAAAAGGCTTAGCCATAAAATATTTGTATTTTTGTGCAACTAATACCAACCACAATTGGTTAATTCATAATAAATAACTGTATAAAATTATAAATCATGAATACTTCAGCAATACAATCTTCAATTTCAGAAACTTTAAAAAAATTAGGTGTTAAAGAATTAAATTATGGAGCATCAACAGGGTTAAATCATATAAAAACTACCGGCACAATATTAAATTCTTTTTCTCCAGTAAATGGAACACTTATCGGATCTGTAGGAACTTCTACCGCAACAGAATATCAAATAGTGATGAAAACTGCTGAAGCAGCAGCCATTGCTTGGAAACAAATTCCAGCACCAAAACGTGGAGAATTTGTTAGACAATTTGGTGATAAATTGCGTGAATTAAAACAGCCTCTAGGCGAATTGGTTTCTTATGAAATGGGAAAATCACTACAAGAAGGTTTAGGAGAAGTACAAGAAATGATTGATATCTGCGATTTTGCTGTCGGTTTATCTAGACAATTGTACGGACTAACAATGCATAGCGAACGTCCGATGCATCGTATGTACGAACAATATCATCCACTTGGAATTGTAGGAATTATTTCTTCCTTTAATTTTCCGGTGGCCGTTTGGGCTTGGAATACCGCTTTAGCATGGGTTTGTGGTGATGTATGTGTTTGGAAACCATCCTCTAAAACACCTTTATGCGCTATTGCATGTCAAAATATTATTGGTGAGGTGTTAAAAAATAATGATATTCCAGAAGGGGTAAGCTGTGTGGTTATTGGAAATGAAAATGGAGATTTAATAAATAATGATAAACGTATTCCACTAATTTCATTTACCGGCTCTACGCGTATTGGAAGACACGTGGCAAAAACAGTTGCAGAACGATTTGGTAAAACCATATTAGAATTAGGCGGTAATAATGCCATCATCGTTTCTAAAGAAGCAGATTTATCTATGGTATTAATTGGGGCTGTATTTGGAGCCGTTGGAACCGCTGGGCAACGTTGTACAAGTACACGTAGATTAATTATACACAAAAGTATTTACGACAAAACAATAGATGTATTGAAAAAAGCTTATGCTCAACTTGCGATTGGAAATCCTTTAGATACTAAAAATCATGTCGGGCCGTTAATTGATAAAGGTGCGGTAAAAGATTATTTAAATGCTATTGAAAAAGCCAAAGAAGAAGGTGGTAAAATGATTGTTGATGGCGGTGTCTTAACAGGTGATGGTTATGAAAGTGAATGTTATGTTAAACCATGTATTATTGAGGCAGAAAATAATTTTAAAATTGTACAAGAAGAAACTTTTGCACCTGTTTTATATGTGATGAAATACAATACAATAGAAGAGGCTATTGCATATCAGAATGGAGTTCCTCAAGGATTATCATCATCTATATTTACCAACAATATGCGCGAAATGGAATTATTTCTTTCTGCAAATGGATCAGATTGTGGTATTGCTAATGTTAATATTGGAACCTCAGGCGCAGAAATTGGTGGTGCTTTCGGTGGTGAAAAAGAAACAGGTGGTGGAAGAGAAAGTGGTTCTGATGCTTGGAAAGTTTATATGAGACGTCAAACAAATACTATTAATTATGGAACCCAATTGCCCTTAGCGCAAGGAATCAAATTTGATTTTTAACATGATTAACCAATAAGCTGGTTGTTAATATAAAACGAAAAGTCCCGAGAGATCGGGACTTTCGCTTAATTGGTTATCACTAACCAACTAAAAATCAACTAACCAAACTTTATTTTTAACTAAATCTTCTAATCTATAAATTCTTTTTAAATCTTAATAAT
>JAMPYA010000233.1 GCA_023700885.1 Flavobacteriaceae bacterium | reverse complement strand
TTTACAAAAATGGCTATTTCACTGTGCTTACAAAATCTTTTAAATAAAAAGGTTCAAAATAAGCTAGATTTTCAAATTCATTTTTCTGAAATTTTTCTTCTGATAAAATTCCCATTTCATGGGCGGAGGGGAATTTATTGTCGATAAAAATAGCATTAGGATGGCTAATCATCGATTTAAATTTCTCAGAACCATCACCTAAAAAATAAACTTTTCCTGAATATAAATAATTTTTAAAGGAATCTTTATTCAAAATTTCAGCTTCAGTATTTCTAATTTCTTGATGATGCTTATCAAAAATTGAGGAATAAACTTCCAATCGTCTAGCATCTAACATCGGTATTATTAATCCGTTTTCAATATTTAGTTGAGATGCTAAAACTTTTAAAGTATCAACACTTATTAAAGGTTTATCTATTGCAAAACAAATTCCTTTAGCTGCCGAAACGCCAATTCGTAATCCGGTATAAGAACCCGGACCTTTACTAACAGCAACTGCATCAATATTGTTGATTTTGAGATTGGAGGCTTTTAATACTGCTTCAATAAATGGATGTAAATTTTCTGCATGTGTATATCCGCCTTCATTAAATTCTTTTAATGCGATAATATTACCGTTTTTAGAGATGCTAACTGAACAATTTTTTGATGCTGTTTCAATATTGAGAATGAGTGCCAATGTTTTTATTTTTATTGCAAATATACATTAAGCAATATTTAAAATAAAAAACATCCGAAATTTCGGATGTTTTTTATTGATATAAGAATGTTTAGTTTAATCTATTGTGATTGGAATTCCATAATAAAATTCTAACAATTTTGTTTTAAATACAAAGTTGTATTTAGCATTGATAAAATTAGATTGTGCGCTAACTAATCTTCCTCTAACTTGTTCAAAATCGAAGGAAGTCATAGCTCCAAAATTATATCGATCTTGAGCGTTTTTAAAGGCTTCTTGCTGCGCAACAACAGATTTTTCTGAAGCAATATATTGATTTAAAGCTGCCTTTGCATCTGTATAAGCTCGTTCAATCGTTTCGCGAAGTTTTAATTTTTCATTATCTAAGGTATAAGATGCTAAACGCGAATTAATATTCGCTTTTGAAACTCCAGATTTTGTTTTAAATCCATTAAAAATTGGAATATTTAGAGACAAATTAATGTTATGACTTTTATTGTCTTCAAATTGATCTAAAAAACTTTGTTGGTTAGGAAGACCTTCTGTATGACCATAAAAAGTACTAAAGTTATAACCTAAAGAAACCGTTGGGTAATATAAAGATTTGGCAATGTCAATTCCAAGAACAGCATTTTTAACATCCAATTCCGCACTTTTAATTTCAGGTTTTTCAGCAACGGCTTTCTCAAAAATAGCATCTGTATTTTCATATTTTAATTTTGGAGACAAGAGGTTTAATTTCATTTCTTGTACATCAAAATCTTTATGAGATATTTGTAAAAGATGCGCCATACCTAAAAGAGATAAATCTAAACTGTTTTGAGCAGTTACTAATTTTTCTTCATCGTTTGCAACAGTAGCTTCAGCATCGAGCAATTCGCCTCTTGGTCTTACGCCTTCTGCTATTAGTTGTTTAACTTTTTCTAATTGCAGTTTGCTAATTTGTAATTGTTCTTGTGCAACTTTTATGTTTTCTTTATTAAATAAAATGTTGAGATAATAATTAACAATATTTAAAGAGATATCATTTTTCATTTTCTCTAAATCTAAGATACTTGCTTCGTGACCTAATTCTGCTTGTTTAACAGTGTTCAAGTTTCTAAATCCGTTAAAAAGTGTAACAGATGAATTAACTCCGAAACTGGTTGAATTTCGATTTCCAGAAATTCTGATATTTCCGTTATCTATAGAGGAGCCAAATGAAAACGATTCACCAGCATTGGCACTTAATGATGGTAACCTATTTCCTTTTGCAGCAATAATATCTTCAGATCTTAAATCTGTGGTTAACTCTGCTTGTTTAATGGATAAGTTATTAGTTAACGCATAATTAACAGCCTCTTCTAATGACCAAATTTTTTTTTGTGCTGTTGATTGAAATATAAATCCGAATAGAATTATAATAAGTAAATAGTTTTTCATGAAATGAATTTTGATTTATGACGAATAAAAATACAATTTGTTACTGAAAACGAAGTGTAAAAAGATGTTAAAATTATTTTTTAGTTAAATTGTTTCATTTTTGATATCCTATAAAAAGTGATATGTTTGATATATTGTTGTTTATCAATAATCAAATATATTTTGTTAAGACCTGGAAAGGAGTGCAGAAAAAATTTGATTAAAAAAATAAAAAAATAGTTTGATTAATGAAGTTTTATATTAAATTTGCACTCGCATTTGAAAGCAACGTCAATGCGAAAATAGCTCAGCGGTAGAGCATCACCTTGCCAAGGTGAGGGTCGCGGGTTCGATCCCCGTTTTTCGCTCAAATTTGCTCGAGTGGCGGAATTGGTAGACGCGCTGGACTTAAAATCCAGTAGAAAGAAATTTCTGTATGGGTTCAAGTCCCATCTCGAGTACAAAATCCCTTGTTAATCTTTTGATTTTCAAGGGTTTTTTTTTACAACAATTAAGAAATTTGTTTTATTTTTTTCTTTTCTCTATAAAATGCCTTATCAGCTATGTATAGTGTTTTAGCAAGTTCTGTATAAACAGTCCCGTTGATATCAGTAATATTTATATGCTTTACAATTTCCAGTTCTTTTTTTAATGCAACTTCACTT
>JAMPYA010000232.1 GCA_023700885.1 Flavobacteriaceae bacterium | reverse complement strand
GATGATGGCGATGGTATTTTAACACGAGATGAAGATATAAATGGAGATGGAGATCCAACCAATGATGACAGTAACGGCAATGGAATTCCGAATTATTTAGATAAGACAGATAAAATTAAAAAATCATAAACAAAAAAAATCCCGATTTTAATCGGGATTTTTTTATCTCAAGTTTTTATGATTTCTCCAATCGTATCGAGCTTTCGTTCTAGCAGTCTTATCAAAAGTAAAATGAAATAAATCTATGGTTAAACTAACGCTTATTTGACTAGGATTGTATTCTTCAAGATAGGCAACATTTGTACCAAAAATACCTCTATTCATATCTATTCGATCTCTCTTAAAAGGAGTTAAACTATGTTCATAGCGTAAATCTATACCAAACCTTTTATACTGAATTAAAACTCCAGCAATAATTCCACTTGAATTTTTGTCAAAGTCTATAGGATCTTGATTTACTTCTATTCCATCCATTTTCATATCAGAAATTGAACTAAAAACAGGACCGGCATAAATAGAAACGGGTTTATAAATATTATACCCTATAAGAATTGGGATATCCATTTTATTAGCAGTCCAATTAGAAGTTTTTTTACCTAAAGATAAAGCGTAACTATTTTTCATAGATGAAAATATCAATTCAGGTCGAACAAAAAATTGACCAAAATCGGCTGTGACATAAACTCCATAATGATTGCCTAATTCTTTATCAGCAATATAAGTCCAGTCAGTTGTTGGAGTTGTATTAGATGCTCCAAGATGTTCTAAATCTCCAATTGTATTATAATTAACTCCGCCTTTTACACCAACAAAATAATCTTGTGCTTGTATAAAAGAGCTGCTAAATAATAAAAAAAATAAAAAAATAATTTGGGGTTGATTTTTCATAGAATTCATTTATAGAAATTTTTATAGATATAAATGTAATAAAATTATTATAAAAAATCATAAAAAATAAAAGTAATTGTATTGATAAAAAACCTATAAGAAACTCCAATATTGGAGTTTCTTATAGGTTTTTTTTTAGTTTAATTTTAACTTTAAACTAAATATCAATTGATTAGGTCTGTTGTCAATAACAAAATCATTTGTATTTAAATTGGATATAATTTTGGCCTTATCATCTTGGGTTAAACCCTTTTCCCAACGGACTTCTAAACCAATTTTACCAAATTCAATTCCGGCACCTAAATTTAATCCGACAGTAAAATCTTTAATTGCTACTTCAGAAGTTCTAACAGAAAAATCATTTTCTAAAATATATTGAAATGCAGGTCCGCCAAAAACATATAAAGGACCTAAAACTTTGGTTCCTAATACAATTGGCACATCAATTTTCTTTGTCTTTATTGTTTCATTAGCTATAGAAGAATATTCTTTTTCAATTAGAGTATATACCAATTCAGGTTTCAGAAATAGATTTGAAAACTTAAATTTTGACCAAACACCTACATGATATCCCATTTTGCTTTCTGCTCCATGTTTAATATCATCTGCTGATGATTCAATATTAGCGCCTAAATCTTTAATATCACCGCTAAAATCATAATTAACTCCGGCCTTTATACCAAAATCTATTTGAGCTTGTGATGTAATAATAAAACTTAAAAATAGGATGAATGATAAGATTATTTTCTTCATAAAATTGGGGGTTTTATAATTGTTATATTACTTTCTTTTAATAACTTTTAAAACGGCAGAAACGATAGCTTTATTGTTTAATTGATATTTTTCCATCAACTGAGCTGGTGTACCCGATTCACCAAATGAATCATTAACAGCCACAAACTCTTGTGGAACAATGTGATTTTGAACCAAAGTACGTGCTACACTTTCTCCTAAACCACCTAAAATATTATGTTCTTCAGCTGTGACGATACAACCTGTTTTTTTAACAGAATTTAAAATAGCCGTTTCATCTAATGGTTTAATAGTGTGAATATTAATTACTTCTGCACTAATTCCTTGATTTTCTAGTACTTCAGCAGCTTCTAATGCTTCCCAAACTAAATGTCCGGTAGCTACTATTGTAACATCTTTTCCTTCTGTTAATAGAACTGCTTTGCCAATTTCAAATTTTTGATCAATAGGAGTGAAGTTAGGTACAGCAGGACGACCAAATCTTAAATATACCGGACCTACATGTTCAGCAATTGCTATAGTAGCGGCTTTTGTTTGATTATAATCACAAGTATTGATAACAGTCATTCCTGGAAGCATTTTCATCAATCCGATATCTTCTAAAATTTGATGTGTTGCTCCATCTTCTCCTAAAGTTAAACCGGCATGTGAAGCGCATATTTTTACATTTTTTTCTGAATAAGCTATAGATTGACGGATTTGATCGTAAACTCTACCAGTTGCGAAGTTGGCAAATGTGCCGGCAAAAGGAATTTTACCACCTATGGTAAGTCCAGCTGCCATACTCATCATATTAGCTTCTGCTATTCCTACTTGTATAAATCGTTCGGGGTTATTTTCTATAAACTCTTCCATTTTTAACGAACCAACTAAATCAGCACATAATGCTACAACATTTTCATTGGTTTTTCCTAATTCAGCTAGACCTGCTCCGAAACCAGAACGTGTATCTTTTTTTTCAGTAAATGTGTATTTTTTCATTTTTTTTGTTGAGTTTTTGGCAAATTTAAGTATTAAAAATGGAATGCTATAATTCTGATAAAACCTTATAAAATTTATAAATAGGGAATCCCATAACATTAAAAAAGCTTCCCTCTATTTTTTCAATTCCTATATAACCAATCCATTC
>JAMPYA010000050.1 GCA_023700885.1 Flavobacteriaceae bacterium | reverse complement strand
GAGCTTTCTGGTGGAGAAAAACAACGAGTAGCCGTAGCTAGGGCATTAGTTACAAGTCCGAAAGTAATTTTGGCGGATGAGCCTACTGGCGCGCTAGATTCTACTACTTCTCGGTCTGTAATGGAATTGTTAAAACAAATTAATCGAGACGGGATGACCGTTTTTGTTATTACCCATGAAGAAGATATTGCTGCTGAAACTGATAGAATAGTTCGTCTAAAAGATGGAGTTATAATCAGTGACGAAAAAACAATTAAAAAAGCTATCCTGTAAATTATGTTTGATTTAGATCGTTGGCAAGAAATTTTTCAAACACTTAGTAAGAATAAATTAAGGACTATTCTTGCAGGTGTTACCATTGCCTTTGCGATCTTATTATTTACCTTATTATTTGGTATTGGTAATGGCTTAAAACATACTTTCGAAAAACAATTTGCGGGTGATTCTCAATATTCTGTTTATATAAGAACCGGTAATACAACTAAACCCTATAAAGGTTTACAGAGTGGCAGAAAAATTCAATTAAGAAATGATGATTCTAAATTTATCAATGAAAAATTTGAGGAAGAGATTCAATTTTTTAGCCCAAACGTAGAGCGTTATAATGTACAAGCAATTTATAAAGGCGAACAAAATAGATATACGGTAAGAGGGGTTTATCCAGATTATCTGCCCTTAGAATCAGCAGTAATTCAAGAGGGTCGTTTCATAAGTTTTTTAGATTTAAAGAGAAAAGCTAAAGTTGTTGCGATAGGTAGATTAGTTGAAAAGGACTTATTTAGCAATAAAAGTGCACTAGGCAAAAATATCAGTTTAGATGGTATTTCTTATAAGGTCATTGGTGTATTTAACGATCCGGGAGGTGATGGAGATGAGCGCTTTATATACACTCCTTTCACTTCTGCCCAAAGTATGTATCGCATCAATGATGAGGTTGATCGGTTTGGACTTACATATAATCCGAATTTAAATATCGATAAAGCTTTAGCATTTACCAATTTACTTACAAAAGTTTTGAAAGAGAAACACAGTGTTGATCCCCGTGATCAGGCTGCTATTAGAATTCAAAACTATGCTGAAGGCACCAAAAATGTGCAACAATTTATGATGGTTCTTAACATCATTATTCTTTTTATAGGCATCGGTACTTTAATTGCTGGTATTATTGGTATTAGTAACATCATGGTATATATCGTAAAAGAGAGAACCAAAGAAATCGGAATTAGAAAAGCAATAGGAGCCACACCGGCATCTATTATTGGAATGATTATGATGGAATCTATTTTAGTAACTGCTTTTGCTGGTTATACCGGATTATTAATGGGTGTTTTTACCCTTAAAGCGATTGGGAAAAGTTTGGAGACCTATTTTATTTTAAACCCAAGTGTAGAAACTTATGTAGTGGTTTTGGCCACAATAATTTTGATTATTGCAGGAACAATTGCAGGATATATCCCTGCCAAAAGAGCGGCCAGTATTAAACCAATTGTAGCACTTAATGATGAATAGTATGAGGTTTTTATTTGATATAGATAATTGGCAAGAAATTTTTCAAACACTTAGTAAGAATAAATTGAGAACTGTTCTTGCAGGGGTAACTATTGCTTTTGCTATTTTGTTATTTACTTTGTTATTTGGAATTGGAAATGGTTTAAAAAATTCATTTGCAAAATCATTTAATGATGATGCCAATAATTCTATATTTATTAGAGTTGGTCAAACGACTAAACCTTATAAGGGGCTCCAAAGTGGTAGAAAAATTCAATTTAAAAATGATGATTATACTTTCTTAATTAATGAATTTGATGAAAAAGTACAATTTATAAGTGCTAGAATTTATAAAAATGTACAAGCTATTTATAAAAATGAACAAAATAATTACACGCTTAGGGCGGTTCATCCCGACCATCAGTTTTTAGAGAAGACCATTATTGATGAAGGACGTTATCTCAATATGTTCGATTTAAAAAAGAAATCAAAGGTAATTGTAATTGGCAGACTGGTTAAAGAGGATTTATTCGGAAATAAATTAGCCTTAGGTAAAAGCATTGCATTAAATGGTGTAACCTATAAAGTAATTGGTATTTTTTCAGATGATGGAGGAGATAATGAAGAACGAATGATTTATATGCCAATTACCACAGCACAATCCATTTATGGCAATAATGATTATATAGATCAGCTTAATTTAACTTATAATCCAGAGCTTAATTTAGAGCAAGCCATTTCTTTTGGAAATTTAATTCTAAGTAAATTTAAAGAGAAACACAGTATAGCTCCGAGAGATCAGGGGGCGTTGAGAGTATCTAATATGGCAGAAGCCAATAAAGGTGTTGGACAATTTATGATGGTACTTAATATTATTATACTCTTTATAGGAATAGGAACTTTAATTGCCGGGATTATCGGAATTAGTAACATCATGGTTTATATTGTAAGAGAACGAACTAAAGAAATAGGAATCAGAAAAGCGATAGGTGCCACTCCCAACACAATAATAGGAATGATTATGTTCGAATCTATCTTGGTTACTGCTATTGCAGGTTATTCGGGTTTATTAATTGGTATTTTTACTTTAAAATCAATAGGAAAAAGTTTAGAAGACTATTTTATTATTAATCCGAGTGTAGAAACATATGTGATAGTAGGAGCAACAATCATTTTAATTATTGCCGGAACCATTGCAGGGTATATTCCCGCTAAAAGAGCAGCTAGTATTAAACCAATTGTTGCTTTAAATGACGAATAGTTATATATAAAATTAAAAAATAAAAACAGATGAAATTTTTATTTGATACAGATACTTGGCAAGAAATTTATAGTAGCATTCGTAAAAATAAAATACGAACGGCCATTACCATAATAGGAGTTATGTGGGGCATATTTTTATTAGTTGTTTTGTTGGGAGTAGCAAAGGGAGTTGAGAATAATTTTAATAAAATTTTCGGCGATTTTGCTACCAATAGTGTATTTGTTTGGGCTCAACAAACCAGTAAACCTTTTAAAGGGTTTCAAGAAGGAAAAGGCTTAACTTTAAAAATGTCTGATCTAGAAAGTATCAGAAATGAAATTAAAGGACTCGAATTTGTAGTGCCACGGCATCAAACTCAAGCTTTAACAGTTAATAAATTTAAAAGTGGAACCTTTGGGGTTTTTGGTGATTATCCGGAGTTTGATAAGGTTCAAAAAAGAAATTTAGTTTTTGGTAGATTTATCAACGATAATGATATCAAAGAGAAAAGGAAAGTTTGCGTAATTGAAAATGAAATTTATAAACAACTTTTTGAAAAGGATGAAAATCCGATTGGACAATACATTAAGATAAACGATATTAATTATAATGTCATTGGAATGTATAAAGAAGGTCAAGTTGGTACCGGCGGTCCACAAGGAAATATACACATTCCTTTTACTACTTTTCAACAAGTTTATAATAGAGGTGATAGTATAGGTTGGATGATGATTACAGGTCAACCCGGTTTTGATATCACACAGATTGAGGCAGATATAAAATTGCTTTTGAAAACATTGCATAAAGTACATCCAGAAGATGAAAGAGCTTTTGGTAGTTTTAATTTAGGGAAGGAAATAGCTAAAGTAACCGGATTCTTAACAGGTATGCAATTTTTAACATGGTTTGTTGGCATTGCAACCTTAATTGCCGGTGTATTTGCCATTGGTAATATCCTTTTGATTACTGTAAAAGAAAGAACTAAGGAAATTGGAATTAGACGTGCTTTAGGAGCAAAACCTTGGGAAATTAAAAGACATATTATTTTAGAATCTGTATTTTTAACAAGTATTGCCGGCGCCTTAGGAATCATTTTTGGAGGCTTAGTATTAATGTTGATTGATGCTACTATGGGACAAGGAGATGAAGCTGCTTTAACTAACCCTACAGTTGATATACCCGTAATTATTATAGCTGCAATTACATTGGTAGTACTTGGTTCATTAATCGGACTCATTCCGGCACAAACAGCTGTTAGCATTAGACCAATAGAAGCATTAAGAGAAGAGTAATCAATTAAAAATTAAAAATGAATACTTAATAATAAATAAAAATTAAAAATTAAAAATGGAAAATGAATTTATTCAGTAGATTTTTTTAAATCTTTCAATCTTCCTGCCCTGAGCCGGAGCCGAAGGATAATCATTAAATCTTTAAATTTTAAATCTTAAATCTTTCAATAAAATAATAAAAATAATCAATAATGAAAAAAACAATATTATTTGCATCATTAGCAATCGCACTCATTGCTATTTTGGTTTGGTTTGCATCAAAAAACAGTAAATCACCCATTCAATTTGAAACAGAAAAACCTTTTAAAACAAATATTGTAAGAAAAACTGTAGCCACAGGCAAGGTAATTCCTTTAGAAGAAGCAGAAATTAAACCAAAAGTTTCCGGAATCGTAGAAGATATTTTTGTAGTAGAAGGAGCTAAAGTAAAAGTAGGGGATTTAATAGCTACTATTAGAGTAGTTCCAAATGTTCAATCTTTAAATAGTGCACAAGGAACTGTTAACACCACTCAGTTAAGATTTGAAAACACCAAATCTCTTTATGAAAGAAATAAAAATCTTTTTGAAAAAGGAGTTATTTCAAAGCAAGAATTTGAAGCAGCTGAACTGAACTATAATAGTGCAAAACAAGATTTAAAAAGTGCTCAAAATAATTTAGACATTATCAAAAAAGGCTCAGCTGCAGGAATGGGAAAAACAGCCAACACCTATGTAAAAGCAGAGATTTCAGGAACTATTTTAGAAATTCCTGTTAGAAAAGGAACTCAAGTAATTGAAAGTAACACTTTTAATGCAGGTACTACAATTGCTGTAATTGCAGATATGACTAAAATGATTTTTGAAGGTAAAGTTGATGAGGCTGAGGTAGGAAAAATTAAAAACGGAACCGTATTAGAAGTTTCCTTAGGAGCCATTGAAAAGAAAAAATATCCGGCCAAACTAAATTTTATCGCTCCAAAAGGTACAGAAGAAAATGGAGCAGTACAGTTTAAAATTAAAGGAGATGTTACTCTAGATGAAGAATTTTTTGTGAGAGCAGGTTATAGTGCCAATGCTGATATTGTTTTGGAAAAAAAGGATAGTGTGCTTTCTATAAAAGAAGCTCTTTTACAGTTTGACAAAAAAACGGATTTACCCTATGTAGAGGTAAAAGTTGGTGATCAAAAATTTGAGAGACGTGATGTTGAGTTAGGAATTTCAGATGGAGTTAATGTTGAAATAATTAAAGGAGTAACTTTAAAAGATGAAATTAAAATTTGGAATAAAACTTCTGTTAAAAAAGAAGAAGGAGAAGAAAATGAATAAAAATTAATAATCTTTTATATTTTTTGATAAAGCAGCTTATTTTTTGATAAAGCTGCTTTTTATTTTAAAATATTTAAAAAAAAAGTGATTTTTATCACTTAAAAAATTAAAAAAAATGCTGATATTTATAACAATTAATTTAAAAACATAAAAAGCCATGGAGACCAAATTAATCTATCTTAGTGATTTAGAATTTAATCTAAGAGTGTGGAAAAGAGAACTTAAATTTCATAAAGAAGAATTAAAGAAATTTGAAAAGCAGTTAGAAGATATCGCATCAAGGAATTTAGGAATTGATGCAATGGCACCACTCGAAGGTTTTCAGAATAAAATCATAAAAGAAAGAGAGGTTATTGATAATATAATGCAGCGTATTAGAATCAAAAAAAGAATGGTTAAAAGAGCTGATTTACACGAAGAATTAGATGGTAGATTACAAAGAGATCAAGAACCACTTAGAGATGAAATGAAAACATATGTTAAATTACATTATGAACTCAAAGAAGCTTTAATGGATTTCTTAGTAAGATGGATTAAATAAAAAAAGGAGCAAAGCTCCTTTTTTTTTTATAATATTATTTTGTAAATTGTTTTGAAATAATTTCTGCTTTCTTGCTAGCTGAATAATCGTAAAACCCTTCACCAGATTTTATACCCAATTTTCCGGCAGTTACCATATTTACAAGTAAAGGACATGGTGCGTATTTCGGATTTCCAAATCCGTCATGAAGTACTTTTAAAATAGATAAACAAACATCTAATCCTATAAAATCGGCTAATTGCAAAGGTCCCATTGGGTGTGCCATTCCCAACTTCATTACGGTATCAATTTCATAAACTCCGGCAACTCTTTCGTATAATGAATAAATAGCTTCATTAATCATTGGCATCAAAATACGATTGGCTACAAAACCGGGATAATCATTAACTTCAACCGGTACTTTATGTAACTTTTTAGAAAGTTCCATAATTGTGTTAGTAACTTCATCAGAAGTTGAATAACCTCTAATAATTTCTACCAATTTCATAATAGGCACCGGATTCATGAAATGCATTCCAATTACCTTAGAAGGTCGTTTAGTTACAGCTCCAATTTTAGTAATAGAAATAGAAGAAGTATTAGAAGCTAAAATGGTATGTTCTGCACAAACTTCGTCTAATTCTTTAAAAATTCTAAGTTTTAAATCAACGTTTTCAGTGGCTGCTTCTACCACTAAATCAACATTATAAACCCCCTCTTTAACAACTGTAAAAGTTTTAATGTTTTGTAATGTTTGTTGTTTTAATTCTAAACTTATCTGCTCTTTTGTTACCATTCTATCTAGGTTAGAGGTAATAGTTGTCAAAGCTTTTTCTAAGGCAATGCCGGAAACATCAATTAAGTTAACCTGATATCCAAATTGAGCAAAAGTATGGGCAATTCCATTACCCATAGTTCCTGCTCCTATAACTGCTATATTTTTCATGGTTGTTTATTTTTAAACAAAAATAAGCATATTGATATAAAATGCTTGTAATAATTCTTTCTTTTTAAGACTTGAAGTCCTAATTTTACCACCCTATAAAGTAAATTATAATGATTGATACTCCTAAACATCAAGGAATGCGAAAAATGCTCGCAAAACTCATTGAAGATAAAGGAATTACAGATAAAAGAGTGCTTGAAGCCATTGCTAAAGTGCCGCGACATTTATTTATGGATTCGGGTTTTATTGATTTTGCTTATCAAGATAAAGCATTTCCTATTGCCGCTGAACAAACCATTTCTCAACCTTTTACAGTTGCTTTTCAAACCGAATTATTGCAATTAAATGAGGGTGAAAAAGTATTAGAAGTTGGTACGGGTTCCGGGTATCAAACAGCTATTTTAATTGAATTAAAAGCAAAAGTTTACAGTATAGAACGACAACAAGAACTTTTTAGAAAATCAAAACTTTTTTTGCCAAAATTAGGGTATCATGCAAAATCATTAGTTTTTGGAGATGGATATAAAGGAATTCCTGAATATGCACCTTTCGATAAAATAATTGTTACTGCAGGAGCTCCCAATATTCCTAAAACCTTATTAGGTCAGTTAAAAATAGGAGGTAGAATGGTTATTCCTGTTGGAGAAGAAATTCAAACCATGATGGTTATTATTAGAAAGTCGGAAACTGAATTTGAAAAACAGGAACATGGAAGTTTTAGATTTGTTCCTTTGCTAAAAGATAGAAATTAAAAAAAGCCTAAAATATTATTTAGGCTTTTCGTTCTGTTTGTTTGAGCTCTCTTATTCAGTTACTCTGTGCCAGTATTGGGTTCTGCCAATTAATGCAAAACCTATAAAACCACGAACTTTAAGTTTGTTTACTTCCTCTAAAGTGATATAACATTTATAAATTTTTCCATTTTTAGGATCTAAAATAGTTCCTCCACTATATTCATCTCCATCTTTTTTGAGACCATCAACGATAATCATTCCTTTTACAGGTTTGTTTTTCTTATCACCTTTACATTCGTCGCAAACTTTGTTTTCTTTTCCTTTTTCAAGGACTTGTAATACTTTACCGTAAACTTTACCATCTTTCTGATAAATTTCTACAATAGATTTTTCTAAACCTGTTTCATCATCAATGGTTTTCCATTTACCAAAAACAGTTTGAGCAGCTATCGACATCGTGCCGATTACTGCAAACATTAATAGGGATACAAATAATTTTTTCATTGTTAAGTTGTTTTATTATTAATTAATTGATGTTGTGAATATATAAAAAATTAATCAAATTTCGCACCATATTGAAATTCCCATTTTCCTTGTACTTTTAACACTTGTTCAATCACATCTCTAACACATCCTTCACCTCCTTTTTTCTGAGAAATATAGTGACAAATAGACTGAATTTCTGTTACGGCATCTTTAGGACAGGCCGCTAAACCAACCTTTTGCATTACTTCATAATCAGGAATATCATCACCCATATATAAAATAGTATCAGCAGTTAGTTGATACCTATCTATCAATTCATTTAACTTTTCAATTTTATCCTGAACTCCTAAATAAATATCCTCAACGCCTAAGCCTTTTAATCTGTTTCTAACGCCTTCATTGGTGCCACCAGAAATAATACAAATTCGATATCCGGCATTGATGGCCGTTTTTAAAGCATATCCATCTTTAATATTCATTTGTCTAGCCAACTCGCCATTTGCAAAAACATGGACATAGCCATTAGTTAGCACTCCATCAACATCAAAAATAAAAGTGTTGATTTGATTCATAATTTCTTTATAATGTTTTTTCATTTATTTGTTTTTATAAACATTTGTAATTGATGATGTTAAGAGCTGATAAATTTCTTTTTCTTGAGTAGATATTAGCTTTAAATGATTTTCAATGGTAATCATATCATTTCTTAAGGCTGGTCCTGTTTGGGCTAATTCTGGACTTAAATAGTTTATCTTATCTGCGGTTTCTTTAATTAAAGGCATTAATATTTCAAATGGTATTTCTTTTTCTTTACAAATATGTTGTCCGATATAATATAAATGATTGACGAAATTATTGACAAAAACGGCTGCAACATGTAAATATTTTCTTTGTTCGGATGAAATATTATAAACTTTGGACTTAAGTGATGACGCAATAGCGTGTAATAAACATAAATCATCCTCGTTTTCTGCTTCAATACAAATTGGAATTGCTGAAAAATCGATGGGTTTAGATTTAGATAATGATTGAAGTGGGTAAAAAACACCTCGTCTATTATGACTAGCTAAACATGATAATTCTTGGCTGCCCGAAGTATGAACTACTAGGCGATTACTAAATGGCAACTGATTTGAAATTTCACGAATGGCACTGTCTGAAGATGCAATAATGTATAGGTCAGCCTCCATCAACTCGCTTAATTGATCAGTAATAGAAACATCATTTTCAAAAGGATTCAATTTGCACAGCGTTCTATTATACAGTTGAATTAATTGAACGTGTTCAGCTTTTATAAACTGATAAGCTAAATGAAATGCAACATTTCCACCACCTATGAGACAAACTTTTATCATAGCACGAATATAATGAAGTTCTAATTAAACATGAAGTAATTTTATTTTTTTGTACATTAGATGTATTTAATTATACTATGAAATAGCCATGTTTGCAAAAACACAATTGCGAAGCAATCACTGAACAGAGAAACAAATAAAATTTGGTAAAGTAAACTTTGATGAAAATATTTTAATCAAACTGGCGAAACGTTAGTTCGTGAATACCAAAAAGAAAATAAATAAGGAATGAACAATTCCATATGACAAATAAAATTTATAGTGAGCTTGTCGAACTAAACAAATAAAATATTCACATATGAAAAAAATATCCCTTTTTACATGTATCATTTTTGTTTTTGTCTCTAACATAGTTATAGGACAACAAAAAGCACCTAAAATGACAACTGATATCAATCAAAAACAGCGGCAAATTAGTTCAATTCATCATTTTGTAGTTTTTGATATCAATCAAAAACCTTTTGATTTTTCTAAACTTAAAGGTAAAAAAGTAATGATAGTAAACACTGCTTCCAAATGCGGTTATACGCCTCAGTATGAAGAGTTACAAAAGTTATATGAGAAATATAAAAATAAAGGATTTGTAATAGTTGGCTTTCCGGCTAATAACTTTAGAAATCAAGAACCGGGAACCAATGCAGAAATTGCTGAATTTTGTAAAGTAAACTATGGAGTTACTTTTCCTATTATGGAAAAAATATCTGTAAAAGGTGATGATATGCATCCAATTTATCAATATTTAACTCAAAAGTCAAAAAATGGAGTTGAAGATTCTGAAGTGGCGTGGAATTTTCAAAAATATTTAATCAATAAAAATGGAATATTGGAAAAAGTGTTTAAAACTAAGGTTTCACCACTAGATTCCGAAATTATTCAATGGATTGAAAAATAATAGAGACTGATTACGATTTGTAAAACAGTCTCTATTGTTATTTTTTCTTAAACGCTCATTTATGATGATATTTCAAATATTCAATCATCAATAATGATTTTTAATAATAAGATTTCCTTTAAATGGATTATTTTACAATAGTCAATTCATCAATAATATGTTTGGCGCCGGCATATTTATCAATCAGCCATAACACATAACGAATATCGACATTGATAGTTCTTTGTAGTTTTGGATCAAAGATAACATCACCTGCCATCGCTTCGATATTTCCGTCAAAAGCCAATCCGATTAATTCTCCTTTTCCGTTTAGTACAGGAGAACCTGAATTTCCTCCGGTAATATCATTATCGGTTAAAAAGTTAACAGGCATATATCCTTTTTTATCAGCATATTGACCAAAATCTTTTTGTTTGTATAAGTCTAATAATCTGGTAGGTAAATCAAATTCATCATCTCCTGCCTTATATTTTTTAACCATACCTTCCATTGTAGTATAGTTGTTAATTTTGGCATCATTACGTTTGTCTGCAGGTAAAGCCATTACTTTTCCGTAGGTTAAACGCAAGGTAGAATTTGCATCAGGATACTGAATTGGAGCTAATTTAGATTCTCGCAATCCTTCTACTAATAAGCGAAATGCAGCACTATAATCATTCTGTGCTTTTTCTATTTCTTCTGATTTGGTGTTAAAATGGATCATTAAATTATCAGAAAGTAAATACAAAGGGTCATTGGTTACTAAAACCTCATTAGGCAACATCAAAAATGCTTTCATTCTTTCTTTTGATGAGAATAAACTTAAATCAAAAGCATTGTTTACATAAGAAGTAAAGTTGTTGTTGTTTTCTTTAGCCAAATCAATAACTATAGGAGCTAACGGATAATTAACTGCTTTAGTTGCATATAAGTTTAATTGAGCCGCTAAAATATCTTTTTCTGCAGGAATATGTAATTTATCAAAGAAACCATCTATCATTTCGTTTAATCTTCCTTCCATTTCTTTGCGTTTAGCTACATCTGCTTTAGCATAGTTTTCAAATTGTTTCCCTAAACCTCTTGAGATTGCGCCGTAAGAACTAGTTCTCAATAATTGTTGTAAATAATTATCGTGTTTAGCTTTATCATTGGTTAAAGCGTAATAGTTATTGATAGTTGCAACAACATTGCCATATTTTGCTTTATTGGCTGGTTTATTGGCCCATTTATCAAATTTGGTCTCTTGTTTAGCTTTTGATTGTGCTGTACCAAATTTGCTTAAAGCATCAATCATTCCTTGACGATTTTTCCAATAATTGGCTGTACTCGCATATTTAGAAGCATAATTTAAACGTATTTCATCGTTTTTATCCATATACTTTTTCATGTTATCCATTCCTGTTTTGGCACCTTCAACCCAAGCTGGATAAGCATATTTTACATTTTGCTCAATTCCTCCCGCTGGCATCCAACGATTGGTGCGACCAGGATAACCCAAAATCATTGCAAAATCATTTTCTTGAACACCTTTTAAACTGATTGGTAAATAGTGTTTTGGCTTAAGAGGAACATTGTTTTCAGAATATTCTGCCGGATTTCCGTTTTTATCTGCATAAACTCTAAACATAGCAAAATCACCGGTATGACGAGGCCATTCCCAGTTGTCTGTATCTCCACCAAATTTGCCGACAGTTTCAGGAGGTGTTCCCACTAAACGCACATCTTTATAATCTTGATATACAAAATAGTAATATTCATTTCCTTGATAAAAGGAACGTACAGAAACGGTGTATTTTCCACCTTCATTATTTTCTTTTTCAATTACTGCAATTTCTTTATTAATAGCTGTTTCTCTTTCTAATTCAGTCATTTTATCATTTACTTTTGATAAAATTCTTTTAGAAACATCATCCATACGAACGAAGAAACGTACACTTAAATTTTTGGGTTTTAACTCGTCTTTTTTAGTTGCTGCCCAATAACCATCTTTTAAATAATTATGTTGAGGTGATGATAATTCTGCAATAGTACCATAACCACAGTGATGATTGGTTAGAACTAATCCTTCAGATGAAATGATTTCTGCGGTACAACCGCCACCAAATTGAACGATTGCATCTTTTAAGCTTGAATTGTTAACACTGTAAATTTCTTCAGCCGTTAGTTGTAATCCCATTTTTTGCATATCAACTTGATTCAGTCGTTTGATGTGCATTAAAAACCACATTCCTTCGTCAGCTTTTACTGGAAATGCCAATAAAATAGCTGCGATGTATACAATAAATTTTTTCATAAGTAAACAGTTAATTTTTAAATTTTTTAAAATAAACGCTCTTTAAAAATAGGTTTATTATAAAGTTGATTAAAATTTTGAATATGCGAATATATTAATTTTGATGATGATGATTCCTTAAATTATTCATAAAAAGTTATTTTATTTTTTTTTCTTTCTCTAATGGCAGCTTGTGCAGCAGCAAGTCTGGCAATTGGCACTCTAAATGGTGAACAACTCACGTAATCCATACCTACTTTATGACAAAATTCTATAGATGAAGGCTCTCCTCCGTGTTCGCCACAAATTCCTATTTTTAATCCTGGTTTTGTTGTTTTACCTCTTTTAACGCCCATTTCTATTAATTGTCCAACGCCTTCTTGATCTAAAACTGCAAAAGGATCGTGTTTTAAGATTCCTTTTTCCAAATATATAGGTAAGAATTTGCCAGAATCATCGCGTGAGTAGCCAAAAGTCATTTGAGTTAAATCATTAGTTCCGAATGAGAAAAAGTCAGTGTGCTTAGCAATTTCATCTGCCACAACACAGGCTCGAGGTATCTCTATCATAGTGCCTAAAGTATAATTGATACGATGATTTTTTTCTTCAAAAACTAATTCTATTTCTTTTTTAATGATTTTTTCCTGAAGTCTGATTTCTTCAACAGTACCTGTTAAGGGTATCATAATTTCCGGAATAACTCTAATCCCTTTCTTTTTTAAGTTGATCGCAGCTTCAATAATGGCTCGTGCCTGCATTTCTGAGATTTCAGGAAAAGTATTGCCTAATCTACATCCTCTATGACCAAGCATAGGATTGATTTCCTTTAGATTAGTTATTTTTTTTTGAAGTTCTTCTAATGATATGTTCATTTCATCAGCTAAAGCCTGCTGATTTTCATGTTCATAAGGAACAAATTCGTGCAATGGCGGATCTAATAACCT
>JAMPYA010000049.1 GCA_023700885.1 Flavobacteriaceae bacterium | reverse complement strand
TCAGCATTTGTTTTGGCTTTATTTTACCACTTTGTATCGTTCTTTTTGGTCCAATACGATCCTCATTATCGGTCCCTTTAACACCATCGCCATAATCATTTGCAAAATTGGACAGCACTTGAAATCCTACTGTGGTAAGTAAGGCGAATAGGGTAATTGTTAAATTGACGAACCCCTCAGCTGCTGCTAAAAAAGTACCAACTATTATACCCGATATAGATAATGGTAGGGTTCTCAGTCTTGCTGCTTCAATCCAATGCTTCATAATACTTTTTAAAAAAATCCCGTTAATACGAGATTTACATTTTATAATTTATTTGCAGAAACAATCATCTCGGCAATATCTAACACTTGAACCTCATTTTCTTTATTAGCATTTTTAACGCCATCAGTAATCATGGTGTTGCAAAACGGACAACCTGTTGCTATAATAGAAGATTTTGTGGATAAAGCTTCATCGGTTCTTTCAATAAAAATTTCATTGGTTCCTTTTTCAGCTTCTTTAAACATTTGCGCACCTCCTGCTCCACAACACAATCCGTTAGATTTACATCTGTTCATTTCTACGAGTTCCACTTCCATTTTTTCTAATAATTCTCTAGGTGCTTCATAAACATCATTAGCACGACCAAGATAGCAAGGATCATGAAAAGTTATTCGCTGACCTTTAAAAGAACCGCCTTCAATTTTAAGTCTTCCATCATTTATTAATGATTGTAATAACTCTGTATGATGTATAACTTCATATTTTCCACCTAATTCAGGATATTCATTTTTTAAAGTATTATAGCAATGCGGACAAGCGGTAACAATTTTCTTAATTTCATAAGCATTCAAAATTTCGATATTGGTCATTGCCTGCATTTGAAATAAAAATTCATTTCCAGAGCGCTTAGCGGGATCTCCAGAACAACTTTCTTCGGTTCCTAAAACTGCAAATTCCACCTTTGCATTGTTCAATATTTTTACAAATGCTTTGGTAATTTTTTTAGCTCTATCGTCATAACTTCCGGCGCAACCTACCCAAAACAACACTTCTGGTTGTTTCCCTTGGGCCATCATTTCTGCCATTGTTGGTACATTCATGATTGTATATATTTTAAAATTTATTTTATTCGTCTTTCCAATTTAAGCGATCCATCTGACTGTATTGCCAAGGGGCACCATTATTTTCGATATTGGTCATCATAACATTGAGCTCTTGTGGAGCAGCTGATTGTTCCATCACTAAAAATCTACGCATATCCATAATAATAGATAACGGATTGATATTAACAGGACAAGCCTCAACACATGCATTACAACTGGTACAAGCCCATAATTCTTCCGGTGTTATATAATCATTTAAGAGTTGTTTTCCCTCGTTTTCAAAACTTCCTTTTTGATCGATTATTTTTCCTACTTCTTCCAATCGATCGCGGGTTTTCATCATGATGGCTCGGGGTGATAATTCTTTTCCGGTTATATTTGCCGGACATACTGAAGTACATCTACCACATTCTGTACAGGTATAAGCATTCATCAGTTGAACCCAAGTTAAATCGGTTACATCACTTGCGCCAAACTTAGAAGGAACCGCGTCTTCTAAAGGTGCTGCATATGGATTGGCGTTTGGATCCATCATTAGCTTTACTTCATTGGTAACAGATTCTAAGTTATCTAACTGCCCTTTTGGATTTAAATTAGCATAAAACGTGTTTGGAAAAGCTAATAAAATGTGCAAATGCTTTGAATAATATAAGTAGTTTAAAAATATAAATATTCCTATAACATGAATCCACCAAGCTGCTCTTTCAATAAAATGAAGAGAATCTACTGAAAAATTTGAAAATAAAGGTGTTACAAATTGACTGATAGGATTTCCTGCATTTAATTGTTGAAAAGCGGTGTCTGTTGCATTCATAATGATAAACAACGACATCAAAACCATTTCAAAGTACAAAATGTTTAAGGCGTCATTTTTAGGCCAAGAAGTCATCTCTTTATTCCAAAATCTCGGAACTCTAATTACCATTCTTCGCATCCAGAAAATAATTACTGAAACAAAAACCATAAAGGCCAATATTTCAAATGATCCGATTAAGAAGGTGTAAAGTGGACCTGCAAATTTAAAAATACGATGTGTTCCAAATAATCC
Source organism: Flavobacteriaceae bacterium (assembly GCA_023700885.1). GTDB lineage: Bacteria > Bacteroidota > Bacteroidia > Flavobacteriales > Flavobacteriaceae > JAGXRT01. The sequence continues at coordinate 11,434 of JAMPYA010000049.1, read as the reverse complement.
ATCGATTAAAATTTCTATGACTTCTATGTTGATTATTATGAATCCGGCATAGACGATAATATGTAGAATTCCGGAAAGTGGTCTGCTGACCATTTTAGATTGTCCGAAAGCTACTAATAGCATATTTTTCCATCTTTTATCAGCATTATCAGAACGATCAATAGCTTTTCCTAACTTGATATTTCTGATAATTTTTTTGATGTTTTTTACAAATATGCCTACTCCTACAATTAGTAAAAGTGCAAAAAGTAAATTAGGTATTAAGTGCATTTGAGTAGTTGATTATGGTTGATTTTCAGTTGTTTTGTTTTCAGCAGGTATATATTCTTTTTCTTTTTTACCAAAGATTGAGAAATGAACAAAACGTTTTGGATTTTCTTTAACGTCTTTTAATAATTCTTCCATTTCTTTTGATGCATTTTTAAGATTTTCATACAACTGTTTATCGTTTAGCAACATCGCAACAGAACCATTACCTTCTCCCATTTTATGAACAACACTGTTAAAATTATCTACAGTCTGTTGCAGTTTTTTCATAGTTTTATTAAGTTCTAAAGTATTTAAAGAATCAGAAACTTTTGCAAAGTTATTAGATGCTTTTTCAACATTAGACATTGTTTTGTTTAACTTCTGACTGTTAGATTCAATAATATTATTAAGCGCAATAGACATGTTTTTAATATTATCTATAGTAGTATTAATTTCTGTAATACTCATTCTAATTTCTCTTCTGGCCCTTTTATCCATAATTTCATTTAAACCAACTAGCAGAGAATCAGCGCTTACAATTACATTTTCAATTTTAGATTGTAAAGGGTTTATTTTATCAGAAAAAGATGACAAAATATCAGATTCTATTTCACCATTGAGATAATCTCCTGAAACGGCTAAAGGACCATCAAAATTTGGAATAATTGCTAATGATTTTCCGCCCATTAAACTAGCGCTATAGATTTTAGCGATGCTTTTTTTTGAAAATTCAAAATCTCCTGAAACATTAAATTGGACTAAAAGGTTACCTTTTTTAAGAGGATCTGTACTAAATGAAATTTTAGTTACTTGCCCAACAACCAACCCATTAATTGTAACTTCACTCGTTTTACTTAAACCTTGTACATTGTCATATTCAGTATAAAAAGTACGCGATGGCGGTTCAAATAAATTGGTGCCTTTTAAATAATTAAATCCCCAAATAAATAAACCAATAACAAATAAGGCAATAAATCCTGTTTTAAACTCGTTTGAGATTTTCATAAGTTTTTTTAATTATTTAAAACAATATTACAATTTTTATATGAGTACTCTGTAAAATTTTATCTTTTATCAAGGATTATATGGAATTTTAGTTCCATTTTTAAATGCCACAATAAAAGCTCCTTGATATCCTTTTTCTTTCGCTTTTTGAAGGTATTTTTTAATCTCAGATTCATCTGATGATATACCTGCATAATATTTATAAAGATTTCCTTCTAATATAATTGACACATTTTCTAAGCCTTTAAAATTATAGGAATCAGTAGCTATTTTTTTGGAACTCGCTGCAATTTGGACTTTATAGACTATTTCATCATTTTTTAATTCGATATTTTTTATAGTTGATGAATTTTCTTGTGTATTAGATTTTGTAGTTGCTCTAGTGTCCTTATCATTTGAAGTAGTTTGTACTTTACCGTTATGATTTGTAGCGTTAAGCGAATTATTTTTATAATATTTTAATATTGAAGCAGCAATTGATTTTGCAAATTTAGATTGTCCTTCATTTGAGTTTAGAAAGGCTCCCTCACTATGATTTGTTAGAAAACCGGTTTCAATTAATACACTTGGCATATAAGTATTGTGTAATACCCAAAATCCTGCTTGTTTAACTCCTCTATTAGTTCTTTTTAATTCGTTGGTAAAACTATCTTGAATAAAACTTGCCATGGCAATACTTTGATCTAAATATTCTTCTTGCATTAAAGTTAATCCGATAAATGATTCAGGTGAATTTGGGTCAAATCCTTTATAATTTAGCTCATAATTTTCTTCAAGCAAAATAACAGAGTTTTCTGCTTTTGCAATTTCAAAATTAGCTTTGTTGGCGTGTAGTCCTAAAATCCATGTTTCGGCACCTTCAGCTTGAGAATTATGAGCATTACAATGTATAGAAACAAACAAATCGGCATCAGCCTTGTTTGCAATTTTAGCTCTTTCTCTCAATTCCAAAAATACATCCGTTTTTCTGGTATAAATAACTTTAATATTTTTTTCTTGTTCTAGTATTTTACCAACTTCTAATACAATATTTAAAGCAATTTCTTTTTCATAATATTTATGAGAACTTACTTTACCCGGATCTTTACCACCATGACCTGCATCTAAAACAATCGTAAATGGTTTTAATTGGGAAAACCCAGAAAAGACAACCACAAACAGTAAAAACATCAATATAAAAACTCCTTTAGTAGAATTGTTAATTTTAGGGTTATTTATCAAGTTCATCAATATTTTTAATTATTTTTGGCAACATTAATCGAACAGATTAAAATCTGAACCATTAATAAACAAAAATAGCATTTATAGCTTTGCAAACAAATATAAATTACATACTTTCTTTTGTTTTCTTATTCTTTGGAGTATGTATTACAGCTAATTCACAAGAACTCATAAAAGGAAGTGAAAAGAAAGCTGAAACAAGTGTTCAGCTTAACGATAGTATTTCTTTATCTGAAATGCTAAAGTCAGCACAAAACAAGTCTAAAGACACGCTTGTTGTTCCACAAAAAGTAAAGAAAGAAGCCTTAGAAGGTATTATAACGCATACCGCTGATGATTATATTCGCCAAGATTTTGTCAATAATAAGATTACATTATACAACAATGGCTATATAAAATTTAAAGATATTGAAGTTAAGGCCGGTATTATTATAATTGATTATAAATCAAATATGGTAATAGCCAAGGGGATAAAAGACAGTACAGGTTATAAGCAAATTCCATGGGTTAAACAAGGAAGAGAAGAATCAAATCAAGATTCTATTACTTTAAATTATAAGACAGAAAAAGCATTAGTTTGGGGATTAAAATCTGAGCAATCTGATGGTATGTTTGTCTCAAGTGCACTCACAAAAAAAGAAAATGACTCCACTTTATACATCAGAAAAATCAGAATTACTACCTCTAAAAAAGCCAATCCAGATTATTTCTTACAAATTGATAAAGCTAAATTAGTTCCCAATAAAAAAATTGTTGCCGGACCAACGCAGTTATATATTGCAGATGTTCCTACTCCGGCTATTTTACCTTTTGCCTATTTTCCGTTAGAAAAAGAAAGGACCTCCGGTTTTTTAATTCCTTCTTGGGGTGAGAACAGCCGGCAAGGCTATTTTTTACAAAATGGTGGCTATTATTTTGCTATAAATGATTACGTAGATTTAACTGTTTTAGGTGATATCTATTCTAACAGTAGCTGGGGATTAAGAGCAGAAACTAACTATTTAGTAAAATATCGATATAGCGGTAACTTTAATTTTAGTTATGAAAATTTAATAACAGGATTGCGCGGTTTTCCTGATTATGGAAAATCTGCTAATTTTAATGTACGTTGGAGTCATAGTCAAGATTCAAAAGCAAGTCCGAATTCTCGTTTTTCAGCATCTGTAAACTTGGGTAGCAGCAAATATTATAGAGAATCATTAAATGAGTATAATACCAATGCTTTTTTAAATAACACATTAAGTTCTTCTGTTTCTTATTACAATAACTTGGTTGGAACACCTTTTAACATGACTGTTTCAGCTACTCATTCACAAAATACTAATACAGAGAGTATTACCATGTCATTACCTTCTTTGCAAGTAGGAATGGAAAGATTATATCCGTTTGCAAGTGAGGGGGCTCAAGATAACGCCTTCAGAAAAATTGGATTGACTTATGGGTTTAGAGCAGACAATCGCATCAATACTACAGATGATTTTTTTCTAAAAAAAGAGATGTTTGAAAGTGCACAAACAGGAATGCAACATGATGCCAGTTTAAGTACTAATATGAGGCTTTTAAATTTTTTCACATTATCACCAAGTGTTAACTATAAAGAAGTTTGGTATTTAGAAAGCATTAGAAAAAATTATGAACCGACAATACAAGGTATTGTAACAGATACTATTAATGGTTTTGCTGCTTATAGAGAATATAGTGGCGGCTTATCAATGTCTACTACAATTTATGGAATGTTTAATTTCAAAAAAGGGAGGATGCAAGCCATAAGACACACCATGAATCCGTCAGTTTCTTATGGTTACAGACCAGATTTTGATCAATATTATGAAAAAGTACAACGAACTGCAGACCCAACCGACATAATAGAATACACAAAATTTGAAGGCGGAATATATGGAGTTCCGGGTAGAGGAATCTCTAACAGTTTAGGATTCAACCTAAGCAATACATTTGAGGCAAAAGTAAAACCTAAAGATTCTACCCAAACTGAATTTAAAAAAATAATGATTTTAAACAGTTTAAACTTTTCTACTAATTATAATTTAGAAGCTGATTCATTGCGATGGAGTCCAGTTAGCTTTTCTGGCGGTACTTCCTTTTTTGACAATAAATTATCATTGAATTTCGGCGGATCTCTTGATCCTTATGCATTAGATGAAAATAAACAAAGAATCAATACTTATAATATTAAAGATGGTGGAGGATTATTTAGATTGACCAATGCTAATATGTCTATGAATTATTCTTTTTCGAGTGCTAATTTTAATAAAGATAAAAAATCTGAAGGAAAAAATGTCAATGAGCCTTATCAACCTCCTTCAGATGAATTATTTGGAGAAAACATGAACGTTTCTAATGCCCCTGAAAATGAGGAATCTAAAGAACCTAAAAAGGCAGAGCTTTATAATGCCACCATTCCTTGGAAACTTACTTTGGCATATACTATGGGTTATTCTAATGCTATTGGCGAAAATAGTATCTCATCAAATTCATTGATGTTTAGTGGTGATGCAGAATTAACTCCGAAATGGAGCGTTGGTGTTTCATCTGGTTATGATTTTAAAAACCACGGATTCACCTATACTCAACTCCGATTTCAACGAGATTTAGATAGCTGGAGAATGAGTTTTAATTGGGTTCCTTTTGGGATTCGTCAAACCTATTATTTTTATATCGGTGTAAAATCAACTATTTTAAGCGATTTAAAATATGATAAACGCCAAGTTCCTGACAAAAGATTATTTTAAACAATTTCTATTAAATATTATGAAATAGTCATGTTTGTAAAAACATATATTTACTGATAAAATTTTAATCAAATTAGCTAATTTCATTTAACAATATTAAAAACAAATAAAATATTCACATATGAAAAAAATTATCAACACACCTAATGCACCCGCACCTATTGGTCCTTACAATCAGGCAGTAGTTTACGGAAACACCATTTATATCTCTGGACAAATACCATTAAATCCTGCAACTGGTGAGTTGGTTATGGATTCTATTCAATCAGAAACTAAACAAGTAATGGAAAATCTTAAAGCCATTTTAGAGGTTGCAGAAATGACTTTTGAAAATGTAGTTAAAGCTTCCTTATTTATTTCTGATATGAATAATTTTGCTGACATAAATGAGATTTATGGTGCTTATTTTAACAATGAAACTGCTCCTGCAAGAGAAACTGTTCAAGTTGCTGGTTTACCAAAAAATGTAAATGTAGAAATTTCAATGATTGCCATAAAATAAAAATTATGAGTGTTAAAAAAGCTTATAAATCGTGGTCAGAAATTTATGACCATAATGAGAATAAAACGCGTGACCTCGATTTATTAGCCACACAAACAGTACTTGAAAATATATCCTTTGCAATTGTTGTAGAGATTGGTTGTGGTACTGGAAAAAATACCAAATGGCTTGCTGATAAAGCTAAAAATATCATAGCCTTAGATTTTTCATCAGAAATGTTGGCAATTGCACGAAAAAAAGTTCAACATAATCATGTTAAATTTTTAGAGGCTGATATTTCTAAAAAATGGAGTTTAGAAAGTGAATTTGCTGATTTAGTTAATTGTAATTTAGTTTTAGAACATATAAAAGATTTGTCAAATGTCTTTTCTGAAACGCATCGTGTATTAAAGAATAAAGGATTTTTCTATATAAGTGAAATTCATCCGATGAAAAGATTTATAGGAAGTCAGGCAAAATTTGAGCATACACTTGTTGAAAGCCATTTGCATCACTTATCAGAATATCTATCAGAAGCTGAAAAATTAGGTTTTAATTTAATTAAAATCAATGAATGGTTTGATGCAAAAACAGCCAATCCGCCAAGATTATTAACCTTACTTTTTCAAAAAAAATAGTTTTTTTAGTCCTTTTTAATTATTTAAAAATCAAATAAACAAAAGATTTTTAGGTATTTGCAACCAAATGTAGTTTTAATCATTACCTTTGTGCCCGAAATAGAATATTTTAGCAATGTACTTCATTTGAATTGCTTACTTCAATATCTTAAAACTAAATTTAATAAACATTTTAATTATCACATGAACATTTTCGTAGCAAAATTAAGTCCAGCAATCACTAGCGAGGACTTGCAAGAATTATTCCAAGAGTATGGAGACGTAGTTTCTGCAAAAGTTATTATTGACAAATTTACAAATGAATCTAAAAGATTTGGATTTGTTGAAATGAAAAACCAAGAAGATGGTTTAAAAGCAATTGAAGAACTTGACGGATGCGAATACGACAAGAGCATCATCGTTGTTAAAAAAGCTGAACCTAAAGCTGAAACTGGAAACAGAAACAACAACAGAGGTGGTTACGGTAATAACAACCGTAGTAAATTTAATGCTCCTAGACGAGATTAATTCTTTTACGACCTAAAAATATTATAGCCACGCAATGCGTGGCTTTTTTTTATTAGAAGAAAACAAACATCCCCACTATAATATTTTCACCATCATAAGATGGAAATATTGTAGAAGAAATATTCTTTTTGTTACTTTTTAATATTTTATGATCTATAAAGGGTTTTAACCAATAGGCTACTTTAGTACTTAAAATTCCAATTCCGGCCCCTGTTACAACATCTGTTAACCAATGTTCATCATTGTAAATTCTCAAAGCTCCGGTTCCAGCAGCAACTACATAAGCTGATATGCCATACCATAGTGAAACATCTCTATATTCTTGATATAAGTACTCTGCACCCATAAAAGCTTTAGCAACATGACCGGAAGGAAAAGAATCATTTGACCCTAAATTAGGTCTATCAACTTTTGCAATAGATTTCAATCCAAGTGTTGTTGATGTCATAATTAAAGTGGCTGTGGCCAAAATTATTGTTCTATCCTTAAAATTATTTTTACCATTGATGCCCAATGCATTCAATCCATAAACAGATAATGTCGGGATATATTGCGTAAATTCATCAATATTAGAATTGCGAAAATTTTGATTACTGATTTGTTGATGAATGTCTTCATTAACAGATTTAATTCCTTTATTTTCAAGGCCTATAATTCCATAACTTATTAGTATTGTTGGAACTATTAAAGATTCATATTTAACCGATTTCTTATTATGGATATAAATGGTATCTTTTTGTATACTCTGAGCATAAGAATTGTATAAAATAAAATTTAATATTAATACAATTAATATACGTTTTATGAAGCTCTTCATTTGTTAATTGATTCTATCAACTAAAAGAAATAGCTTTCAGTAGCAACTCAGCAGTTGCAGGATTTGTAGCTAATGGCACATCGTGTACATCACATAATCTCATCAACATAAAAATATCTGGTTCGTGTGGATGGATTCCTAGTGGATCTCTAAAAAAGAGAACCATATCTGTTTTTCCTTCGGCAATTCTGGCTGCTATTTGGGCATCACCACCTAGCGGACCTGACAACATCTTTATTACTTCTAATCCAGATTTTTCTGCTTTTGTTCCGGTTGTTCCTGTAGCAACCAAGGTTATATTTTTATGAAGTAAAATGGATTTATGCTCCATTAAAAATTGAACCATTTCTGCCTTTTTACCATCATGTGCAATTATTGCTATTTCCATATTTTATGTTCAAAAGTTATAATGTTATAAAGTTATAAAGTTAAAACGTAATAACGTTAAAAAAATAAAAAAGGATTCAACTTTTAGTAAAGTTAAACCCTAATTTATAAAACCTTTATGCTGTAAGCTATATGCTTTATGCTAAATACCTTAAACTTTAAATTTTTAAAATTCAACATTTAACATTCTACATTCAAACTTTAAAACTTCTATTAAATCGATGCAGCATACTCTACTAAATCAACAATTTTAGTAGAATATCCATATTCATTATCATACCAAGCTATTAATTTAAAAAACTTGTCTGTTAAAGCAATTCCTGCAGTAGCATCAAATACAGAAATATTGGTTTCTCCAACAAAATCTTGAGATACAACAGCTTCATCTGTATAACCTAAAATCCCTTTCATCTCTCCTTCTGAAGCTTCTTTCATAGCTTTACAAATTTCTTCATATGTAGTAGCTTTTGTTAAATTAACTGTTAAATCAACTACAGAAACATCCATGGTTGGAACTCTAAAAGATAATCCTGTTAATTTTCCTTTTAATTCTGGTAATATTTTCCCGGCAGCTTTAGCAGCTCCTGTAGAGGCTGGAATTATATTGTGAATTGCTGAACGGCCGCCTCTCCAATCTTTTGCAGATGGTGCGTCAACCGTATTTTGTGTTGCAGTTGCGGCGTGTACAGTTGTCATTAATCCAGACTCAATCCCAAATTTATCGTGTAATACTTTTGCAACCGGAGTTAAACAATTGGTAGTACATGAAGCATTTGAAATGATGGTATCTTCAGGTTTTAATTTGTGATTATTAACACCCATTACAAACATTGGTGCATCTTTTGAAGGAGCTGAGATGATTACTTTTTTGGCACCACCCTTAATATGTAATCCAGCTTTTTCTAATGTAGTAAATATTCCTGTAGATTCAATTACATAGTCTGCTCCTATTTCATTCCATTTTAAATTTTCCGGATTTCTCTCAGCAGTGGTACGTATTGGATTTCCATTTACAAACAAAACATTATCTTTCACTTCTACAGTTCCGTCAAATTTTCCATGAACAGAATCAAATTTTAACATATATGCCAAGTAATCTACATCTAATAAATCATTGATTGCTACTACTCTAACATTTTTTCTTTTAACAGCTTCTCTAAAGGCAATTCTTCCAATTCTTCCAAAACCGTTTATTCCTATTTTTATCATTTTATACTAAATTAATTTTTGTTATTTATGTTGACATAATGTCTGATACTCTTAATAATTCTTGATCTATGGTATGCTGCCCTTTAATTGCTTTTTCTAATTCGGTAGTTACAATTTCATTGTTAATAATTCCGACCATTAAATTTGTTTTGCCGTCTAATATTAATTCAACTGCTTTTACCCCTAATCTACTAGCCAAAACGCGATCAAAACAGCTTGGAGAACCTCCACGCTGCATATGACCTAAAACAGAAACTCGCGCTTCATATTCAGGCAAATTAGCTGTTACATAATCTGCCAATTCAAAAACATTTTTACCGGTCTTATCACCTTCTGCAACAACTACTATACTAGAAGATTTTCCTGAACGTTTACTTTTCTTTAAAGATTCTAACAAGCGTTCTAATCCTAGGTTTTCTTCTGGAATCAAAATTTCTTCTGCACCAGCTCCAACTCCGGCATTCAATGCAATAAATCCGGCATCACGTCCCATTACTTCTACAAAAAATAATCGGTTATGAGAACTGGCTGTATCTCTAATTTTATCTATAGCTTCTACAACAGTATTAAGCGCTGTATCGTATCCAATTGTGAAATTAGTTCCACAAATATCATTGTCAATAGTTCCGGGAATACCTATTACAGGAAAATCAAATTCTTTATTAAAAATTATACCTCCGGTAAATGTACCATCTCCACCAATTAAAATAAGTGCATCTATATTTCCTTCTTTAAGGCTTTCATAGGCTTTTTTTCTACCCGCTTTTGTTCTGAATTCATCTGAACGAGCAGATTTTAAAATTGTTCCTCCTTTATTGATAATGTTATTTACGCTTCTAGCATTCATCAGCATAAAATCACCTTCAATTAGACCTTGATATCCTCTGTAAATACCAACACATTCGACATTATAATGGGTACAAGTTCGAACTACCGCTCTAATGGCAGCGTTCATGCCTGGAGCATCACCCCCAGATGTAAGTAATCCAATTCTTTTAAGTTTTTTACCCATAAACTAATTTTTGGGTAAAAATACTAAGAATATTCATTTATTTATGATTAATATCTACATTTATGCGAAATCGTTTTCGGATTTAAACACCTTATTTTACTGGATTTTTAATCAATTTCTCAGTCTGAGATATGAAAATCACACTCTATTTAACTATTTAAATTGAGTTTTAATTTTAGATTTTAGTAGTTGAAAAAATAACTTTAGAAAATCAATATTTTTTTAAGCATTTTCAATAATTTATTAACTAATCTATTTTTTTCTTAATATATATAAATCTCTTGTAAGTCTAATACTTCTATGTTTCTTTTGTTTATTGATGATATAATTATTATCAAATCGTGAGATGTATTCTATTTTAAATTCTTTCTCGAAATTCTTTTGAAATTCTACTTTTAGATTTTCATCAACTAATAATCCAAAGGTATCTGTTTCTGGAATATTTAATTTTTTATTTTTATAAATATTTTTGATCACACCGTCATATTCCCAAATTAATTCTGGAGCTAATTCACCAAAAGAATACGGTTTTATTTTGAGTTTTTGTTCAATTTTATGAAGTTCTTTAATGTTATTAAAATCTTTATTATTAAAAAAAGATTTTACCAGCGGAAAGCCAAATGCCAATATACTTACTTGAAAAACAATAATGGCTTTAAACACATTGTCAAAATTTTTCTTATTAAGATAAAATATGATTAAAATTCCGCATATAAATAGCATTAATGATGTGAGTATAAACCAGGTCCAATAACCAGTTAAATTATCTTTTAAAAAAATGTATCCTACAAAAGGAAAAATTAGACCTATAAAACCTATAATTCCAAAACTAAAATAAGCAATATATAGATCCTTTTTATCTGTTAAATCTTTTCCTTTTAGAATTAAATATCTAATATAAAAACCAATATTAATAGCTATAGGAATTAAAACAGGCACTAAATAACGTTCCTTTTTTTCTGGAACCACAGATAATAATAATACTCCTACTAATGTCCAAATTAATGTAAATTGATACACTTTTAGATTTTCAACTCTTGATTTTAGGTATGGATATATTAATGAAACGATAGCCGGAATAGCCCAAATACCAGTTTGAATTGGAAAACTCCAGTAATGATACCAAGGTCTAACATGTCTATTGGTCCATGCATCTGC
>JAMPYA010000231.1 GCA_023700885.1 Flavobacteriaceae bacterium | reverse complement strand
TTTCCAAAACCATACAATCCAATACCAACTCTTACCATATCGTAATGTGCTTCAGGATAATTAATAGTGCCCGAAGTGTTAGACAAATGCCTAATTGGGTTTAGGTGTAGTTCTTCAGTAATCTGATTTGATATGTTGTTAAAAGCATTAATTTGATTAATTGTAAACACACGTTCATTTAAATCTTCACTGGCAACTAAATGTGAAAAGATTGATGTTAAATGCACTTCATTTTGGTTTTTTAGAATTGAAATTACTTCGTTAACATCATTGGGTTTAAATCCTAATCGGTTTAAGCCTGTATTAAATTTTATATGAATTGGATAATTTTGAAGTTGAGCATTTTTTAAAACCTCCATAAACTGATGTAAAACTCTAAAACTATATAAATTGGGTTCTAAACAATAAGGAATTAAATGATGTAAAGTCTCTGTTTGTGGGTGCAGCACTAAAATTGGCGCAGAAATTCCTGCTTCGCGCAGTGCAATTCCTTCATCAATAAAAGCGACAGCTAAATAATCAACACCTTCTTTTTCTAGAATTTTTGCAATTGCAACTGCCTCATTGCCGTAAGCAAAAGCTTTTACCACACCCATAAATTTGGTAGTTGATTTTAATTTTGATTTAAAATAACGAAAATTATGAATAATAGCTTTAGAATCAATTTCTAAAACGGTAACATGGGTTTTATTCATGTTCTTCTATTTTTTTCTGTTCGCGCATTGCTTTATAATAGGCAGCTCTGCTAAGTGGCTCATATTCTTGAATCTCACCCAGCATTACTACATTGTCATTAGCCACTTTTCTAAAACTATAATGGGCTAAGTTGCCGGTTCTGGTACAAACAGCATGAACTTTTGTTACATATTCTGCTGTTGCCATTAATGCTGGCATCGGTCCGAAAGGATTTCCTTTAAAATCCATATCTAAACCGGCAACAATAACTCTAATTCCACGATTAGCTAACTGATTACAAACATCTACAATTTGATCGTCAAAAAATTGCGCTTCATCAATTCCAACCACATGAACACCTTCACACATCAACAAAATACTGGTTGAAGAACTTACAGGAGTAGAGCGAATTTCGTTAGCGTCATGAGAAACTACCATAACGTCATCATAACGAGTATCTATAGTGGGTTTAAAAATCTCAACATTTTGTTTTGCAAATTGAGCGCGTTTTAAACGTCTGATGAGTTCTTCTGTTTTGCCAGAAAACATAGAGCCGCAAATGACTTCTATCCATCCAAATTGTTCTGTGTGATTTACGGTATTTTCAAGAAACATTTTGTAAATTTAGAGCTTGAAAGATTCAACAATTAATTTTGGTTTTGTACAAATCTATTAAAAATACTACTCATTTGACAATTAATTTATCAACCTATGCGTAAAAAAATTGAAACAGAATTAAAAGCATTGGCAACAGAAATTTTGCATATAGCAGAGTTTACTGATGTTGAGGCCTTACAAAAGAAGTCATTAGAACTTTATGAGAAACTAACGCTTTTAAAATTTGTTGATAATTACTTTGAAACACGTTTTGAAGATGTTGAAATTTCTTTTTCTCCTTCCAAAATAGAAGAAGAACAAGATGAGCTTAATAAGTTACAAGTCGATTTAAAAGCCGAATTGTTGCCGACAGAAGCTGATTTTTTTAATGAAAAAGCGGAGTTATCTAAGAGTGAAGAAGAAGAATTTATAGATGAAACATTTAATTTTTTAAATTATCCTAATAAACAACTTTCATTAGAAGAGGAATTAGAAAATGCTATTTCTGCTGATGTGGCATCTGATTTATTTGAAAAAAGTGTAAGAGTAGAACCGAAATCGGTTTCATTAAATGATAAGCTTAATAACAGCGCTATACAAGTGGGGTTAAATGATAGAATTGCTTTTGTTAAATACTTGTTTAACGGAAGTCAAGAAGATTACAACCGCGTGTTGTCGCAATTAAATTCATTTGATACCGAAGATGAAGCTAAAGATTTTTTGTTAAATATTGTAAAACCAGATTACTATTGGAACGACAAATTGGAGTACGAACAACGGTTCTTATTTTTAATTGAAAGAAAGTTTTTGTAGTAAAATATGCAATCAAAACCGATATTAATTCACACGCATTTTCACAATCGTAGAACAGGTGTTACACGAAGCATCGAAAATGTTTTTCCTTTTTTTTCAGATCAGTTCGATGCATACATTTATGGATATGGAGTAGAAGGCCGTAAAATAAGTACTTCTGAAATTTTAAAATTAGTATTCTCTAGAACCTATTTCGTAATGCATTGCCATCGAAATAATGAAATGATGAGGGCTTTATTTTTTAAGTTACTAGGGGGTAATTTTAAACTTATTTCTACAAGACACGCCGAAACAAAACCTTCAAAACTTACAGAACTATTGCTTAAAAAATCTGATGTTGTGGTGGCTTTAACTCAAAAAATGGCCAATGAATTATCGTTTCCAACAGTAGTTGTAGGTCACGGAGTTAATATCGATGTTTTTAAACCAGATTCTACAAAGAGATTGTCTACTATAAAACAGTCCAATATCATCACCTGTGCCGGTAGAGTTAGAAAAGCAAAAGGTCAGCAAATTTTATTAGAGGCTGTTACACCAATTCTTAAAGATTTTCCAGATTGGGCGTTGGTTATTGTCGGTAAAGTTGATAAACCTGCTTTTTTGGATGAATTAAAATTAATTGTCAATAATAACTTAGTAGATGAACAAGTTTATTTTTTAAGCGAGACTCCAGAAATCATATCAATATATCAAGCTTCTCATA
>JAMPYA010000230.1 GCA_023700885.1 Flavobacteriaceae bacterium | reverse complement strand
TCCTTTAATCGGATTTGCAGGATCTCCATGGACTATCTTATGTTATGTAGTGCAAGGACAAGGGTCTAAAAATTATGATATTGCTAAAGGATTTTGCTATGAGCATCCAGCCGCAGCACACGCATTATTACAGAAAATTACAGATACAACCATAGCTTATTTAAAAGCAAAAGTGGTCGCAGGAGTAAATGCTGTTCAAGTTTTTGATAGTTGGGGAGGAATGTTATCTCCGGTTGATTATCAAGAGTTTTCTTGGAAATACATCAATCAAATTATTGAGGCTTTAAAAGACGATGCCCCTGTAATTGCTTTTGGTAAAGGATGTTGGTTTGCATTGGAAGAAATGTCTAAATCTAATGCTTCTGCATTGGGTGTTGATTGGACAATTACTCCTAAAATGGCTCGTCAGTTAACAGGAGGAAATATTACTTTACAAGGTAATTTTGATCCATCTCGTTTACTTTCGCCTCCGGCAACCATTAAGAAAATGGTAACTGAAATGATAGATGAATTTGGTAAAGATAAATATGTTGCTAATTTAGGTCACGGAATTTTGCCAAATATTCCTTTAGAAAATGCCAAAGCATTTGTGGATGCAGTGAAGGAATACAAAGTAAAGAATTGATAATAGATCATTATCAATAAATGGAATGTTGTTTGAGTTTATGAGTTATAACTTTTAAACTTTAAACATTTAAACTTTAAACAAAAATCAATGAATACAAAATTAATTCAAAAATATAATATTCCCGGACCTCGTTATACGAGTTATCCAACGGTTCCATTTTGGGATACAGCAGGAATAGCCATGGAGGATTGGAAAAAAACGGTTATAAAATCGTTTAATGAAAGTAATGATAATGAAGGAATTAGTCTTTATATTCATTTGCCTTATTGCGAGAGTTTATGTACGTTTTGTGCTTGTCATAAGCGTATTACCAAACAACATTCGGTAGAAGATCCATACATCGATACACTGTTAAAAGAGTGGGATTTGTATTGTGATTTATTCGATAAAAAACCAAAAATTAGAGAAATTCATTTAGGTGGTGGCACTCCAACTTTCTTTTCAGCTGAAAATTTAGAACGCTTAATTAATGGATTATTTAAACGTGCCGAAAAATTTGAAATCTATGATTTTAGTTTTGAAGGACATCCTAATAAAACATCTGAAAAGCAACTGCAAACTATGTATGATTTAGGATTTAGAAGAAATAGTTTCGGAATTCAAGACTATGATCCTAAAGTACAAATTGCTATTCATCGAATTCAATCATATGAACAAGTAAAATCAGTCCATGAACTTTCTAAGGAAATTGGATATAATTCTATTGGTCATGATTTGATTTTTGGATTACCTTTTCAAAATGAGGAAAGTATTCGTAATACCATCAAAAATACGGTGGCTTTAAGGCCTGATAGAATAGCTTATTATAGTTATGCCCATGTGCCATGGATTAAAGGCGTTGGTCAGCGCGGTTTTGAAGATCAAGATTTGCCAAAAGATGAAGAGAAACGCCGTTTATACGAATTAGGAAAACAATTGTTTTTTGATGCCGGATATGTAGAAGTAGGAATGGATCATTTTGCGCTTCCAACAGATTCTTTGTGTAAGGCGATGGAAAAGAAAACCTTACATCGTAACTTTATGGGTTACACTGCCGGTAAAACACAGTTGATGATTGGCTTAGGTGTTTCGTCTATCAGTGATTCTTGGTATAGTTTTGCTCAAAATGAAAAGAAAGAAGAAGATTATATAGAGAGAGTTAATAAAGGAGAATTACCAATTTTTAGAGGTCATTTATTAACTGCAAAAGATTTAATTGTAAGAAAACATATTCTTAACATCATGTGTCATTTAGAAACAAGTTGGGAAGATGAAAGTATGCAGTTAGCAGAGATGCCTCAAATTATTGAGCGTTTAGAAGAGTTAATACAAGATAAAGTATTAAGTGTAGCAGGTCAAACTTTAAAAGTTACTGAAGAAGGAAGAATGTTTATCAGAAATATATGTATGGCTTTTGATTTACGGTTAATTGAAAACCAACCTGAAATTAGAATATTTTCTATGACTATTTAGTAGATTTTATATACAAAAACAAAAGAGGCACTTTTTTAAGTGCCTCTTTTAAATTAGGGGATAAAAAGTAATTAGAAGTTATATCTACGCGTGATAGTAAAACCTAACATAAATTGTTTTCCTAAATTATCGAAATTCAATTCATTTAATTGATTAAACTGACTGCGTTGATTTAAGATTCCTTTGTAGTTTGTAGCAAATATTTGGAAAGCATGTGCACTAGTAGCAAATTCCATTCCTAAACTTAAACCTGGTTTCTGAGGGGTTTCATCACTCCAGTTAGATGGGTGTGTATAATCAATCAAAATAGCTGTTTGAGGGCTTATTTTATAACGTCCTCCAAAAGCGATTGTAAATAAATCATTACTTGCTCCTGGTTCTACTAAATTATAATGTGCTATACCAGGTGCCACCTGAAACGACAGATTAGAATTTACTCTTCTAGAGAAAATTAACTGATTGAAGAATGAATAACGATCTTGTACGTTTCTAAAGTTGTCTTTAGTTCTGGCATCAATACCCATATTCCCGTAATAAGTAATGTTAAAAGGAATATTTCCAGAACGAGTCTGACGTAATAAAGCTACTTTGGCATTAAAATCTTGCATTCTACCATCTTTCATAGATCCAGCACCAATGGTAATATTATCGGTTAAACTATATGCTAAAGCGATACGGATATTAGCAGGTGCCCATAATCCTAAAAGAT
>JAMPYA010000229.1 GCA_023700885.1 Flavobacteriaceae bacterium | reverse complement strand
TCATTTTGATTTTATTTATAGTTTGATATTATAATTGAGTTTCCCATTCATAAATTTTATCTTGGGAGGCGCGTGCATCGCTTGCATCCGGCTCGAGCATCAAGTATTTTTTCATATATTCAATGGCTTTCGGATAATTGGCTAACTGGGCTTCAATTAAAGCCATATTTGAATAGGCTGCAGGATAGGCAATTGGATTTACAGCCAGTGCTTTTTCATACGAATCGATGGCTTTTTGAAACTGTTTTTGGCGGAGTTGAAAATTTGCCTGAACTATCAGTTTACGTTGTTCTTCTGTCATAAGCGGTTTCACCTCCATTGAACGATACTTTTGTACCAAAGAATCAAATTTGACTCTTTCACTTTCTATCTTTTTGATTATTTCTTCATTGGATTTTTTATACAGTATATTTTGTATTGTATACAATACATCCGCTAATTGTTTAGCAGACTCCAGTTCATCAAATATCCCAAAATTTACACGATCTTTAAACTGCACCAGGAATTTTTCTGGATTTTTAAATACCAAAATTTGATATTTTAAAGGGATTACTAAAGCAAATCCTTTAGCTTTAACATTTAGGGAATCTAATTCAAAAGTGTACTTTACTTTATCATGTCCTTTATCGGTTTTAAAATCACCCAAGAAATTTCCTTTTTTTAACAGTTGTAAGGCCTCTAATTTTAAATCCTCTAAATTGCTTTTTTCTGAAAGCAATTTTGGATAATACACTGTGATATGCTGAGCCTGTGCCCTATTAATCAAAAGCATTAAAATTAATATTAGCAACCTTCTATTGGCAGTCATTATCATTATTTTAATTGTTAAAATTTATTACAACATTGCTTTCCATTCATATATTTTATCTTGTGAGGCACGTGCATCGTTTGCATCTGGCTCTAACATCAAATATAATTTCATATAGTAGATAGCCGATTGATAATCTGACATATTTGCATAAAGCAAGGCTAAGTTTGAATAGGCAGCAGGATAAGAATAGGTGTATATTTGATACACTTTTTGATACAATTCAATGGCCTTATTATAATTTTTCTGCTGTGTAAAAAAATTGGCTTGAACAATATATTCGCGTTGTTCTTCTGAAATGGTAGGTTTTTCTGTTAAACTTCGATACTTTTCTGCAACAGGTTTAAAATCATTGAGCCACCCTTCTAATTTAGATTCTATAAGATGGTATCTAATATAAAATAAGTCATCGGCAATATTGGTATTATTAATTTCGGTATAAATATAAATAGTTCCTTGATTACCAATTCTAGTTTCCAGTTTTTCGCCTGTATTCAATTTGCCAAAAACTCCATTTATAATAGCAAAAGGTGTTTTCATTGCTGTAATATTAAAATCTATTAAATCTTTAAAATAAAATATTTGAGTATTTTTTCTTTTAAATGTTAATTCAAATCGATCCTCAAAAACCAATACATTTACAGGAATCAGATTATCAGAATGTAAAGGAGGTAGTTTTGCGCTTGCACTACAATAGATATAACTAGACTTTAAATTATTTTCAAGATTAATTTTAATTTTTTCTATATCTCTTTCCTTTGGTAACTTTGGTTGATACAATTCTTGAGAAATCACAGGTGGTATACTTATAGAAAAAGCAGTAAATACCATTAAGAAAATTAAAGATTTTGATTTCATGAATTTATTTTATTAATTGTTAAAATTATTGCAACATCAATTTCCATTCATAAATTTTATCTTGTGAAGCCCTTGAATCGCTTGCATCTGGCTCTAGCATCAAATACAATTTCATATAGTAGATAGCCGATTGGTAATCTGATATATTTGCGAACAATAAGGCTAAATTTGAATATGCAGCTGGATATGCAAAGCTGTTTATTTGACATACTTTTTGATACAGTTCAATGGCTTTGTTGTAATTTCTTTGCTGCGTATATAAATTAGCCTGTACAATATATTCGCGTTGTTCTTCTGAAATGGCAGGTTTTACATGTAACGCTCTATATTCTGTTGCTTTTTCTTCAAAAAGGGATAATTGATTATTATATTTATTTAATTCGACATCTTTTTGTCTTTTTTGATAGAAAAACAAATAATCAGTTAACTCCTTCATATTTTCAATATCCGATTTCCTTGAAAAAAATTTGATATTATTAAATTCAATAAGGTAAATATCTCTACCCATCCTACCAGGATCAAATGAAAATACACTAACATTTAAATCATATTTAAGTAATTGGCTAAAATAAAAAGTAATGTTTTCTTTTTTATAAGTTAACTCAAATCTATCCTCAAATACCTCAACTTTTGTAGGGTAACGACTATTCCAGAACCAACCCTTACTATCTGAACATAAGGTTTTAATTAAAATTTGAGTTAGATTATTTTTTGCTTCATTTATGTCTATATTCCGCAATTTAGGTGTATAAAACCCTGCTGTTTGAGTTGCTTGAGAAAATACAGAAATACTTGTAAAAAGTATCAACATTAGGTAGAAAATTTGCCACTTAGAACTTGAATACTTCACTAACATATTTAATTTATTTAATTATTTGAATGATAAGAGTTTTACACTTCTAAATTTTAACCTGAACAGCGCTCCATTTTCCAATAAAAATATTTGATTGTTATTGAGTGCCAACTCAACTTGATTTTTTGAAATTGTGACCGATTTACCGATAAAATTATTTTTATTGAAGGCGAAATTCATTTCAGCATTAACAGCTTGCATAAGCTTGTATTTTAATGACTTTATTACATTTTTTTAGGTTCTCAATATATAAGTCATTCGATAATTTCGAATAAATGAGTGTGTCATAAATTGGTATATTTAACTCAAAATTTACAAATAAAAAGCTTCTTATTATTTTA
>JAMPYA010000228.1 GCA_023700885.1 Flavobacteriaceae bacterium | reverse complement strand
TCATCTTTGGGATAAAAGTAGATAACCAGATTTTTTTTACCCAAAACCGAATCTAAATAGAACCTATTACCATACTGGTCTATTAATTCAAATTGGGGAACCGCGCTACCAATATTAAGTTTTTCATTTTTTGCTATTGTTGATGAATTTGTACCCATAGCCATATAAGCTATAAATAATATTAAATAGATTGTTAAGTAAAGTAAATAAAATTTCCTAAATCTGATATACACTAAATTTTCAGGATAAATATTGCTAAAAAGTCCTTTTATTTCTTTCCAAAAAACCGGTTTGATGTTGATAAGCCAACTATCGGTTTGGTAAATCATTTTACGAAATTTACTTCGGTAATAACCCAGTGGCAACCCCCAGGCAACAAAAAGTATGATCCAAATATTTTTAATTATAAAATCCATTGATGAGTTATTTTTTAGGAAACCAAGGAAAAAAAGAACTGGTTTTGTAAATGTATTCTTGATACTGAGGTTTGGTATTTTTTAAAGTTTTTTCTAATAAACTTACACCAGATACTTTAATAATCAGTAAGATCATAATTACCGAACCAATGATGTGCCAGTAACTCCCAGCGGCAATACTAAAAACTGCATAGGAACACCACACTACTGCATCGCCAAAATAATTAGGATGCCGACTGTATTTCCACAGACCAGTATTTAATACCTTCCCTTTGTTATTGGCATTTTTTTTAAAACGTGACAATTGAAAATCACTTACAGCTTCAAATGTAAATCCGATGAGCCACAGTAAAATTCCAAAATAATCCAATACATTAAGTGCTCCAGAATCCTCACTCAAAGAAATTCCCAATAAGGGTAACGATATCATCATCATCAAAATACCTTGTAATAAAAAGGTTTGAAAATAACTTAACCACCAATATCGACCTTCACCATAAGTACGTCTGAATTCTTGATATCTGAAATCTTCCCCTTTACCAATATTTCTAAAAGCCAGATAAATGGCAAGTCTTAATCCCCAAATACTTACCAAAATCAGCATTAAGATTTTTCTTGGATTTAAGGATTCGGACATCCAAACATAAACTACATTGGCAATAACAAATCCAACCCCCCAAAAAATATCAACAATACTTACATTCTTAATAATAACACTCCAAACCCATATAAGTGTGAGCAGTAACCAAATAAGTACAGTAGCTTGTATAAATAACGTCATCCTTTTTTAAATTAACTTATCCATTTTACAATA
Organism: Flavobacteriaceae bacterium; assembly: GCA_023700885.1. Taxonomy (GTDB): domain Bacteria; phylum Bacteroidota; class Bacteroidia; order Flavobacteriales; family Flavobacteriaceae; genus JAGXRT01. The sequence continues at coordinate 1,636 of JAMPYA010000228.1, read as the reverse complement.
TAATAACCTGAAAAACTAACGATTGCAGAAAGTGTTGTGCCCCAGATAATATCGATAAAAACAATAGGTAATGGCCAGTCTTTAAGTGTGGCTAAATTTGTTAAATCGTAGGTAGCATAGGTAAAAAATCCAAAAAGAGCGCCTAACAAAATGGCATGATAAACTGAACCTTTTTGAACAGCAGGGTAAATGGCAAAAATTGAAATTCCTATGACAAACAGCATGTAAAATATAAAGGCAGCAATCCAATTTACCTGATCTGTTAAAAAGCCACCTAGATATTTTTGATAGAGGTTTTTAGCGATAATTCCTAACCATAACATATCGATTAACAAAAAAACTATAAAAGTGAGTAGGTAACTATAAATGATACTTTTTACATTCATTGTCATTTCATGTTTAATTATTATTCTAACTTTTGATCTACTTTTATGAGTTTAGAAATATCGTAACCACGTTTTTGTAATTTGGAAAGCAAATCTTTATAGATTGCAGTATCCATTTGTGATTGCCGACTTAAAATCCAAAGATACTTATCTGAACTACTACCTATAAGGACCCATTGGTAATTTTTATCCAATTCTAAAACATAATAATCACCATAAAAAAATAGGAAAAAAGAAACTTTTAATTTACCGGGTTCATCAATAGGATTCGGAATTTTAGCTTTTCCAACCGCTTGAGAAAATTCACCTTTTAAACTATTTTTATAACCGCTGTTGATCACTTTTATCTTCCCATCTTCAAGCATGGAATAGGCTGCGGTAACCCCAACTAGACCACGTTCAAAACTATGATCGTATCTTGCAATTTCATACCAGAGTCCCAAATATTTCTGAATATCTAATTCTCTTACGGTGGTTTTATCAATCATGGTTTTAGGAGCATTACAACTTACGAAATAAGTACTAAGGTATATAAAAGAAACTAGCGTTAAAAAAAGCGATAAGTATTTACCCATAATGATATCATATTAATTTAAAATTCACATAAAATACAAGCGCTCTATACGCAATGTATGAAGCAGGAATAGCAGAATTCTTATAAATATATCAATTATAAACGATTTTGACTGCTGGTATTTTTAATTCAATTTTAGTTTCATCATAATATCAGTCTGTTCATCATCTCCTAATTTAAATAGGTGTTTATCAAATGCTACAAAACCATTTTTTTGATAAAATCTGATTGCTCTCGGATTTTTCTCCCAAACTCCTAACCACACATAGTCAGCATTTTTCTGTCTTGCAATTTGAATTGCTTTGTCGTAAAGTAATTGCCCTATGTTTTTACCGTGAAACTCTTTTAAAACATAAATACGTTCAATTTCAACAGCCTTTTCATCTTGTATTTCTGTTTGGGATCTTCCAAAGTTTAATTTTAAATACCCAATTACTTTATTGGCACATTTAACAAAATAAAATTCAGTGTTTATGTTGGATAATTCAGACATTAATTTTTTTGATGATAATTCTTGGTCTAAATATACTATCATATTATCTGAACTGTTCTCCGAAGCAAAAGTTTCAGCAAAAGTTTGTCTGCTGATTTTTTGTAAATCATCAATTTCGTTTAGTTCAACTTTTTTTATGTTTATTATTTCCATCTAGTATAGATTATGCTTGATTTAGTGGTT
>JAMPYA010000048.1 GCA_023700885.1 Flavobacteriaceae bacterium | reverse complement strand
CGGAGTTCCAATTTTAGAAAAAGGATAATCTTTATTTAATGAATTATTGAGGTAAACGACTTCATTATTTTCGGTTAAAAAGGTTCTTTTTAGTATTGTACTATTATTATTATCTGTTTTTATGGTATGATGATAAAGCAATTCTAAAGGCAATTCACCATCATCTAAAGTGATATAATCAAAAAAATTAAATACCCTAACATCTGAAATAGATCTTAATTCTGTATTTGGAAAACCTCCTCCCATGGCTATTTTTATCTCGGGATAATTCTTCTTGATGAATTGAGCACACCGAAAAGCGCTATAAAGATTTCCCGGAAAAGGAACTGAAAAACAAATTAATTTCGGATTGATAGTTTTGATTTTCTGATGTAAAATTTCCAACGATATATCATCAACATATGTAATATCTTTTTGTAAAGTATCATGCAATTCATCAAAAGAGTTGGCGCTTTTTCCGAGTTTTTCAGCGTATCGACTAAATCCGAAATTCTCATCAACACATTCGGTTATAAAATCGGATAGATCTTCTAAATACAAAGTAGCCAAATGTTTGGCTTTGTCTTGCATTCCCATGTTGCCAAACGCCCAATTTAAATCATCTAATTGGTCAAATCGCGAAGCTTGTGGTAGAAAATTTTTAATACATATTTGTCTTGCCAAGGTTTGATTTTTTCCTTGTAAAAATGCAATGACATCTTCAATAGTATTGATATAATCTGATTTTAGTGAAATAATTCTTCTAGAGTTTGTTGAAATAATTTTATTAGTTTGATTGGCAAACTCAAACAATTTTTCAATTCCATTCTTTGAAAAAAGTTCAAGAATAACTTCAATACCCAAATCTATTTGAAACGAAGAAATGCATTTTGTATTCAAAAAACCTTTTAAATAAGCCGTTGCCGGATAGGGCGTATTTAACTGAGTAAATGGAGGCGTTATGAGAAGAAGATCGACCAATGAATTTAATATTTGTACAAATATAATTTTATTAAATGAATATTTAGAAGGAAGGATGTATAAAGTAAAAATATCGTAAATAATTAAACAACAATTATTTACGATATTTAAAAGTGGAGACGGAGGGATTCGAACCCTCGTCCAAACAAGCAACCAAAGTACTTTCTACATGTTTATTTTTTGATTGATTTTCTATTTACAGCTGACCAAAAACAACCCACTGTAAACCTATTCTCTTATTTTCAGAAAAAAGCCGAGACTTCTTTAATCCTATACCAACTTTTACGATGCCTCTTTACTGAACGCGGTTAGTCATCGCTTTCAAGAGACATTTAGCTTCCGTACCTTGTACAGACTAAGTTAATCTTACTATAATTCAGATTAAGCAGCTAAAGCGTAGTTATTCTCGCCGTTTAATTTTTGATACCCATTTTACGAGTAGAGCATCTTAGCTCGACATGCTTATACATCAATTGACCTTGCAGTCAAAACCGGTCGTCCCCATATTTTCAATGAACTCGATTGCAAATTTAGGAAAAACAATCCGAATTATTTTATTCAACCATTTTTTCCCAATATCTTAGTAGCAAACTTTATACCAATAATTAGAAATGAAGATAGCATTAATTAAAGAAAGAAAAAATCCGCCTGATAAAAGAGCAGTTTTGCCACCACATATTTGTAAAAAGTTGATGAATGATTATCCAGAACTGACTATTAAAGTTGAAAGTTCTGATGATCGTATATTTTCTGATAATGATTATAGAAATCAAGATGTAGAAGTTGTTAATGATATTTCAGATTGCGATGTTTTACTGGGTGTTAAAGAAGTTCCTATAGATTATTTGATTCCGAATAAAAAATACTTTTTCTTTTCACACACCATTAAAAAGCAAGCTCACAATAGGTTGTTGTTAAAAACTGTATTAGAAAAAAACATTGAGTTATTTGATCATGAAGTTATTGTAAATGCTGATGGTATAAGACTTGTTGCTTTTGGTAGATATGCCGGAATTGTTGGAACTTATAATGCTTTTAGAACTTATGGATTAAAACATAATTTATACGAAATTCCGAAAGCTAATGCGCATTTTGACCAAAATGAATTAGTAGATGAATTAAAAAATATTCAACTCAATCCTTTTAAAATAGTCTTAACAGGTACCGGAAGAGTGGGGAATGGTGCCAAAGAAATATTAGATGCCATATCTATTAAACAAGTTTCTGTAGATGCTTTTTTAAATGAAACTTTTGAAGAGCCGGTTTATGTTCAGATAGATGTTTTAGACTATGCAAAAAGAAAAGATGGGAAAATTATAGATGTTTTCGATTTTTTTAAAAATCCGCAAGCGTATGAAAATAATTTTGAACGATTTGCAACGGTAGCTGATATGTACATTGCTGGTCATTTTTATAGTGAGGGTTCGCCAGAAATTGTTTCAAAAGAAATGATGTTAAATCCAAAATTTAATATTTCTGTAATTGCTGATATTAGTTGTGATATTAACATTCCAATTGCTTCTACTATTCGTTCGTCAACCATAGAAAATCCTATTTATGGATATAATAAATTTACCAACCAAGAAACAGATTACCACTCACCATTAGCTATTGCAGTTATGGCAGTAGATAATTTACCTTGCGAATTGCCCAAAGATTCATCAGATGGATTTGGAGAAAATTTTGCAAAATATGTAATCCCAGCTTTTTTTAATAATGACAAAGAAGGTGTGTTACAAAGAGCAAAAATGACTGAAAAAGGAAAACTAACTGAAAGATTTAGTTATTTACAAGATTATGTCAATCAAGAAAAATAACAAATAATGAAAGAGCTTTTATAGCTCTTTTTTGTTATCAAAAATTGTTCCACAACATAATCAATTTTTACTAAACCCTTATGTAATAGTCAAAAATATTTTTCAACAATAAATTGTTATCAACTATTTTAAACTTCTTAAAAGATCATTTTAATATTGTGTAATTTTAAATTTCTTAAAAATTCACAAATTATAAATTGATTTAATAATGATTGAAGAAATGGTTTTTACAGAAGTTTACAGCTATAATGAGGTTTTAAAGGCTTCTTTGGCATATTTCAAGGGAGATGAATTAGCCGCTACCACATGGATAAACAAATATGCGGTTAAGGATAAAAAAGGGAATTATTTAGAAAAATCTCCTAAAGACATGCATCTTCGTATGGCAAAACAATTTGCGAGAATTGAAGAGAAATATCGCCTAAAGTCAGTAGACAAAAATTTATCTGCTTATGGAAAAGTAAGAGAAGAACTTACAGAAGATAAAATTTATAATCTATTCAAAGATTTTAAATATATAATACCTCAAGGAAGTGTTATGTCAACTCTTGGAAATGATACTGTTATAGCATCGCTTTCTAATTGCGTAGTTGTTCCTTCTGCTCATGATTCTTATGGTGGTATTTGTTATACTGATCAACAACTAGTACAATTATTTAAAAGACGTTGTGGAGTTGGAGTAGATTTATCAGGTTTACGTCCAAAAGATGCAGAGGTTTCTAATGCTGCTGGTTCTACAACTGGAGCAGTATCGTTTATGCATCGTTTTTCAAACACGACTAGAGAGGTAGCGCAAAACGGTAGAAGAGGAGCTTTAATGTTGACCATGGATATTGCGCATCCGGATATTGAAGATTTTGTTACTATTAAACAAGATTTGACAAAAGTTACAGGAGCCAATGTTTCTATCAGAATATCAGATGAGTTTATGGAAGCTTTGATGAATGATGGCGATTTTACTTTGCGTTTTCCAATAGAAAGTCCAAATCCGAAGTACACTAAAGTAATAAAAGCTAGAGATTTGTGGAATACTGTTATTAATTGTGCACACAACACTGCTGAACCAGGTCTCATTTTTTGGGATCGTCAGCACTATTATTCTACTTCATCTATTTATCCCGGATTTAAAAATGAATCAACCAATCCGTGTTCAGAAATTGCCATGCAAGGTGGCGATAGTTGTAGATTAATTGCGGTTAATTTATTCAGTTTTGTCGATAATCCTTTTTCTGAAAATCCAACTTTTGATTTTGACAAACTCTATAAAGTTGTCTATGAAACCCAACGATTAATGGATGATTTAGTTGATTTAGAATTGGAAGCAGTAGATAGAATATTCAATAAAATAATGAATGACGAAGAGCCGCTTCATATCAAACAAATAGAAATAGATACCTGGAAATTATTATATCAAACAGGAAAAAAAGGCAGAAGAACAGGTTTAGGTTTTACAGGTTTAGCCGATGCAATTGCTGCTATGAATGTGAAATTTGATTCAGATAAGGCACTAAAAATTGTTGATGATATCATGAAAGCTAAAATTACTGGAGAATTTGACAGTAGTATAGATATGGCAATCACAAGAGGAAAATTTGAAGTTTTTAATCCAGAAATTGAAAATCAATCAGAATTTATTCAGATGATGTCCAAAGAATTTCCAGAGTTATATAACAGAATGATGATTCATGGTAGAAGAAATATCTCGATTAGTACCGTTGCACCCACCGGAACTTTAAGCATGTTAGCACAAACCTCCTCAGGAATAGAACCTGTTTTCTTACTTTCATACAAAAGAAGAAGAAAAGTAAATCCGATGGAAAGCAAAGCAAATGTAGCATTTGTAGATGATATGGGCGATTCATTTGAAGAGTTTGATGTGTATCATCAAAAAGTAAAAATGTGGATGGAAATTACAGGAAAAACTGATATTAACCAAAGTCCTTATGCCGGTGCAACTGCAAACGAGATTGATTGGAAAAAACGTATTGAAATGCAAGCATTGGTTCAAAAATATACAACTCACTCTATCAGTTCAACCATTAATTTGCCTTCTGATGTAAGTTTAGAAGTTGTGAGCAATATTTACAAAGAATCATGGAAACAAGGATTGAAAGGAATTACGGTTTATCGTGATGGAGCAAGAAGCGGAATTTTAATTGCTTCAGACAAAAAACAAGAAAAAAATGTGGAATGTTTTACAGAAACTTTTGCGCCAAAACGTCCTAAAAAACTTGAAGCTAAAGTAATTCGTTTTCAAAATGATTATGAAAAATGGATCGCTGTTGTGGGAATTTTAGATGGTAAACCCTATGAGATATTTACCGGTAAAATGGAAGGCGGATTTAATTTACCACAATGGGTTGAGTTTGGTTTTGTAATCAAGAAAAAAGACGAAAGTAAATCTAGATACGATTTTCAATATGTAGATAAAGATGGCTATAAAGTTACCATAGAAGGTTTATCAAGATCTTTTGATAAAGAATATTGGAATTACGCAAAATTAATTTCAGGCGTTTTACGTCATGGTATGCCTATAACTTATGTAATTGAGTTAATCAACAATCTAAATTTATACGATGAAAATATCAATACTTGGAAAAATGGTTTAGCCCGTGCCTTAAAGATATTTGTTCCAGACGGAACAGCAGCCGCCGATAAAAAATGTACCGAATGTGGCGATCCGCAAGGATTAATTTATTCTGAAGGTTGCTTAAAATGCAAAAGTTGTGGTTATAGCAAATGTGGTTAATATTAATTAGATATAAGAATTTAGATAATAGATAAAAGACTACTCTATGCTAGAAATTAATTATTTATAATATTTTTTTCTAAAATTATCCATTAATTTAATGGAATTAACCAAAAAGTAAAAAGCGAGTGTAAACTCGCTTTTTTTATGATTATTTTTCGAAAGTATTGACCACTTTTCGAAGCGCCACAAGGTTTTTCATTAAAGCTTCAAAATAGTCTAACTTAAGCATATTGGCTCCATCAGATTTTGCGTTGGCAGGATCAAAATGAGTTTCAATAAAAATTCCATCAACACCAACTGCAATTCCTGCACGAGCAATAGTTTCGATTAATGCAGGTTTACCGCCCGTAACACCACTTTCTTGATTAGGTTGTTGCAAAGAGTGTGTTACATCTAAAATTGTTGGTGCAAATTTACGCATTTCAGGAATCCCTCTAAAATCTACAATCATATCTTGGTACCCAAACATGGTTCCTCTATCTGTAATAGTAACCTGAGAATTACCACAATCCAATACTTTTTGAACACTGTGTTTCATGGCTCCCGGACTCATAAATTGACCTTTTTTTAGATTGACCACTTTTCCTGTTTTAGCTGCAGCTACAACTAAATCCGTTTGTCGTACTAAAAAAGCAGGAATTTGTAATACATCAACATATTCAGCAGCCTTCATGGCGTCTTGAACTTCGTGTATATCTGTAACGGTCGGAACTTTAAAAGTTTCACTTACTTTACGTAATATTTTAAGTGCTTTTTCATCGCCAATTCCGGTAAAACTATCAATTCTAGACCGATTGGCTTTTTTAAAGCTTCCTTTAAAAATAAAAGGAATTTCTAACCTATCAGTTACCGCAACCAAATGTTCTGCAATACGCAAGGCCATTTCTTCTCCCTCAATGGCACAAGGACCGGCTAATAAAAAAAAGTTTCCACTATGAGAGTGTTTTATTTGAGGGATTAAATTTAAATCCATAGAATAAGTTTTTGGCAAAAATACAAATTAATTTGGGCTTGTTTCTATAATTAAGGATGAGATTTTTTCAAATTGAAATGTTCATTCTCGTAGGTTTCATTATTTTTACCATCAAGAATGGATGGTAAATTTAAATGAAATATTAGGAATTAATAAATTTGCTAGTATAGTTTAAGAAAACCTCATTCTGAAACACAATTCTTAATACTCAAATCTAAATGAAAATTCATTTTATTGCCATAGGAGGAAGTGCTATGCACAATTTAGCATTAGCGCTACATCACAAAGGATTTTTAATTACAGGAAGTGACGATGCTATTTTCGAACCTTCAAAATCTAGATTAGCAAAATATGGTTTGTTGCCAACAGAAATGGGTTGGTTTCCTGAAAAAATAACTTTAGGTGTTGAGGCCGTCATTTTGGGAATGCATGCAAAAGCTGACAATCCAGAATTAATTAAAGCTCAAAGTTTAGGGTTAAAGATTTATTCTTACCCTGAGTTTTTATACGAACAATCAAAAGATAAAACGCGCGTTGTCATTGGCGGTTCTCATGGAAAAACAACTATTACTTCTATGATTTTACATGTGATGAATTATCATCAAATTCCAGTTGATTTTATGGTAGGAGCACAGTTAGAAGGTTTTGACACTATGGTTCATCTTACAAAAGAAAATGAATTTGTAGTTTTAGAAGGTGATGAGTATTTAACATCGCCTATAGATTTACGTCCTAAATTTCATTTATATAGACCTAATATTGCTTTATTAAGTGGAATTGCATGGGATCATATCAACGTATTTCCAACTTTTGAGAATTATGTAAAACAATTTGAAATTTTTATAGAAAGTATAACAGATGGAGGCGCTTTAGTTTATAATGAAGAAGATGCAGCAATAGTTAAATTGATAAATAGCTCAACGCATACCATCAAAAAATTTCCTTATAAAACTCCCGATTACACTATTGAAAATGAAAAAACTATTTTAGAAACTTCATTGGGGAAAATACCATTAGCCATTTTTGGACATCATAATTTGCAAAATTTAGAAGGTGCCAGATGGATTTGTTTACACATGGGAATATCAGAAGAAGATTTTTACGAAGCTATTTCTTCTTTTAAAGGAGCCAGTAAACGTTTAGAAAAATTACAAGAAACTACCCATAATGTGTTATTTAAAGATTTTGCACATTCACCCTCTAAAGTTAAAGCTACAACACAATCTGTAAAAGAGCAATATGCACAAAAACAATTAGTTGCTTGTTTAGAATTGCATACCTATAGCAGTTTAAATGTTGCATTTTTAAATGAATATGAAAGCGCCTTAGAGAGTGCAGATATTGCTATTGTCTATTATTCGCCAGATGCAGTGGCCATTAAGCGTTTGGAAAACATTTCAGAAAATCAAATTAAAAAGGCTTTTAAAAGAGATGATTTGGTGGTGTTTACAAATCCGATAGATTTTAAAAACTATTTATTTTCTTTAGATTTTAATAATTCAGCTTTACTGATGATGAGTTCTGGAAATTATGGAAATTTAGATTTTGAAGCTTTAAAAAATAAAATGACTTCTTAATGGTTTTTTTGAAGCTGATATTCATCGTTTTACAAATTTAATTTTAAATTTGATAAAAATTGCTTTTATGAATTATCAAAAAAATCCCTTTTCTATCAAATTATGGGCAGAAGATGATCGCCCTCGCGAAAAATTGCTTACCAAAGGAAAACAAGCGCTTTCAGATGCTGAACTCATCGCAATATTAATAAGTTCAGGCTCTAGAAATGAAAGTGCTGTTGAGTTGTCAAAACGTATTTTGGCAAGTATCAACAACAATTTAAGTACTTTAGGAAAGTTATCGGTAACTGATTTAATGAAATTTAAAGGAATTGGAGAAGCAAAAGCAATTTCTATAATTACCGCTTTAGAATTAGGTAGAAGAAGACGATTAGAAGAAGCCATGGAATTGCCTAAAATTACCAGCAGCAAAACGGTCTTTGAGATTATGCAACCATTAATTGGTGAAATAGCAACCGAAGAATTTTGGATTGTTTATTTAAATAACTCAAACAAAATATTGCATAAGAGTCAATTAAGCTCTGGCGGATTAACAGGAACTGTTGTAGATGTTAGATTGGTTTTTAAGAAAGCAGTAGAAATTAACAGTACAGCTATAATTTTGTGTCATAATCATCCATCAGGAAATACAAAGCCAAGCGACGCCGATATTCAACTTACCAAAAAAATGAAATTAGGCGGAGAAACACTCGATGTTAAAGTGTTAGATCACCTGATTATTACCGAAAAAGCTTATTTTAGTTTTGCTGATGAAGGATTGATTTAGACTAAAATAAATCAGTAAATAATTTCTGTAAATCAAAGAATTTTATAACCTTTGAATGTGTCTTTTTAAAAACAGACCAATTAATGATGCTTTTGATTTATACTCATAAAATTACCCCACGCATTTCTTATATTTTTAAGCATATTTTATTTCGTATGTTGAATATTCCAATTCAATTTACAACTAAAACAGAAGAATTTATTCCGTATAAAGGTCCCAAGTTTTCCTACATTGATAAACCTGTTTTAGACGAGATTTCAATAAAACCACATTTTTTACTTTTTCAACAAGGTGTTAGTGATGTTGAAATAAATATGGGCACTTGGGAGGAGGTTCCTTGTTTTTTTAAAACAGATGCCAAAGGAATTATTCCATTTGATATTTTTGCGGCTAGTTTTTACTTAATAAGTAGATATGAAGAATATTTACCGCATGTTTTAGACCAACATTTACGTTTCTCTGGAGATAATTGTTTGGCTAAAAAACATCAATTTTTAGAAAAACCGCTTATAGATATTTGGGCCTTAAAACTTTTAGATCTACTTAAAAATAAGTTTCCTAATTTGATATATCAAGAAAGAAAATTCAACTATTTATCTACCATTGATGTTGATTTGGCGATTTCATTTAAGCAAAAAGGAATTATTCGTTCTTTAATCGGGTTTTTTAAAGACTTCATTAATTTTGAATTAGTGAATATTAAAACTAGAACTTTAGTATTGTTAAATCTTCAAAAAGACCCATTTGATACTTTTGATCAACTTAGAGAAATACAAGAAAAATATCAGATTAAAACTCATTTTTTCTTCCTTTTAGCTGATTATACTACATTTGATACGAATAATTCTGTCAACAGTCCCAAGTTTCAATCATTGATAAAATCGGTGGCAGATTTTGCTTCAGTGGGAATCCATCCTTCTTATTTTACGATGCAGAATTTTGAAAAGCTAAAAAAGGAAGTTAAAAGACTTGAAGAAATTATTCATAGACCTGTTAAAATGAGTCGTCAACATTTTCTTCGATTAAAATTACCCGATACGTATCATCATTTAATCGATTTAGAAATTGCAGAAGATTATACCATGGGTTATTCTAAACATCCTGGTTTTAGAGCCAGTACTTGCACGCCATTTTACTTTTATGATTTAGATTATGAAATTCAAACTCCGTTAAGAATTGTGCCTTTTGCTGTAATGGATGCCACTTTAAATGAATATATGCACTTAAAACCAGAAGATGGTTTTCAGAAAATAATGCAACTTTTAAATGAGGTAAAACAAGTAAATGGAACCTTTGTGACCTTATTTCACAACGACACCTTAAGTGAAAATAAAAGATGGAAAGGGTGGAGTGCTATTTATGAAAGGGTTGTTCAGAAAAGCACTGAAAGTAGCAGTGAATTATTTTTTATTTCAGAAAAATTATAATTTTACCCAATGCCAATTAAACATATTTTTTTTGACCTCGACCATACCTTATGGGATTTTGAAACCAATTCTGATAAAGCCTTTGAAAGCGCTTTTGAAAAACTTCAATTTAAGATAGACTTAGCCAAGTTTTTAAACTATTATAGACCTATCAACCAAAAATATTGGAAACTCTATAGAGAAGAAAAAGTAACCAAAGCACAATTGCGTTATGGTAGGCTAAAAGATACTTTCGATTTTCTTAAAATTGTTGTTTCGGATGAAATGATAGATGCTATGGCAGTTGAATATATTAGTGCTTTGCCAGAAAGTAATCAACTTTTTGATGGAACATTAGAAATTTTAGAACATCTTTCTTTAAAATATCAATTGCATATTATAACTAACGGATTTCAAGAAGTACAACATTTAAAGCTTGAGAAATCTGGAATTTCAAACTATTTTAAACATGTAATTACATCTGAAAGCGTAGGATTTCAAAAACCACATCCAGATATTTTTCATTATGCAATGCGAGTTGCCAATACAAAACCTGATGAAAGTATGATGATTGGAGATAATTGGGAAGCAGATATTATGGGTGCTCATCAATGTGGAATGCATGTAATTTTTTGTAATTATCATCAAGAATCAGTTGGTGCAAATATTAAAAGTATTACCCATTTATTACAATTGAAACAATATCTATAATATTAAAATCGTTAACTTTACGAATTAAAGAAGCAAAATATGTCCCCTAAAATACTTCTGTTAACTGTATTAATACTGTTCACTTCTTGTGTTAATGAGGTAGATTTTAATCAATCAAATAATTTGTCAATACAGCCTAAATATGTAGTTGCATTAGTTCAGTTTAAATTTAACCCAACGATACCTACAGGTATTCCGATTTTTACACTAACGCCAATTGAAGAAAAAGTTCCTGTTTTACTTGATAAAATTGCTATTGGAAGCGATCAATTAAAAAACGCAACAATAAGAATTAAAGGATTAAATACGTTTGAAACTGATATTGAAATTGAAATAGTCTTTTACAAAGACAATATGGTTACTTATACATTTCAACCAATGAAAATTTCTAAAAATGCAACATTTAATTTGGAAGAAATAATCGATGAAAATGATTTAAATAGTTTTATTTCGAGTAATGAAGTAAGTGTTAAAGTTATATTTCAGCCATTTACACCCATAAATTTAGAACCTGAATTAAATTTTCAAATATCAGGTGAATTTGAATTATTAATTCAGAATAAATGAGATTCAACTTAATTATTTTTCTCTTGCTATTTTCATTTGTTTCCAAAGCACAAAACAAACCGATTCTTTACAATTTTGATCAATTACCACAAACTTTATTGTTAAATCCATCCGAAAAAGTTACCCAAAAATGGCATGCCGGTATCCCTTTTTTATCAGGTTTTTCTGCACATTTGGGCTCTTCAGATATTACCGTTTATGATATTTATGGTGATGATAATGGATCAATAAATGACAAAGTTAAAGCGCTGGTTTATAATTTAAAGAGTAATGATTTTGCTTTTATCAACCAACAACAAGAACTTTTTAATATTGGATTTAAGTTAAGAAATCAGCGAGATTTTTTATCGTTTGGTTTGTATCAAGAATTGGATGCTATTGCTTATTATCCTAAAGATTTAGCCATTCTTTTTTATGAAGGAAATAGTAATGTTGGGGAACGTTATTCTTTAAATCAGGTTAATTTTAAAGCAGAAATGCTTAGTGTTTTACACGCCGGAATTTCAAGAAAAATTGATGATGATTTGCAAATTGGAGCTCGATTTAAAATTTATTCAGGTGTTTTTAATATGCAAACGCGCCAAAATAAAGGAGAATTTTATACTGAAAACGGTACTGTTAATCAATATGTTCATTTCTTAGCTGGAGTTGATGCAACATTTCAAACCTCCGGAATTTTTCTGCCTGCAGGCACCGAAGTCAACCCATCATACCTTATGAGTAAATTGTTATTGGGTGGTAATTTAGGCGTAGGTTTTGATATTGGTTTTACCTATCAACCAGAAAAACAATGGACAATAAGTGGTAGTATTCTAGATGTAGGTTTTATCAATAATAAACAAAATAACAGAGTTTATAAGGCACAAGGTAGTTTTAGATTTGAAGGAATTGAGCCCAATTTTGACCCAAATACTACGATAGATTATTGGGAAGACTTAAAAGATGAATTTGAAGATGAACTAAATTATACAAAAACTTCAGCATCTTATTTATCATGGAGATCTACTAAAGTAAACGCACAATTAAAATATGAATTTGGTGAAGATAGATTAACAGATTGCTTTGATACCGAAGTAGATGAAGGTTATTTAAATGGTATTGGAGCTCATTTATTTACTATTTTCAGACCGGTGGCACCACAAATTGCAGCCACCGTTTTTTATGAACGCAAGTTTACAAAAGGATTAAGGGCTAAATTAACTTATACCGTTGATTCTTTTTCTTTTACCAATGTAGGCTTAGGCTTATCAGCTAAAATCGGAGTTTTTAATATTTATGGATTGGCAGATAATCTTTTAGGTTATCAAAATTTAGCCAAAACAAACAGTGCTTCTTTTCAGTTGGGTATGAATATTATTATAAAGTAATTTTTTGTAGTTTTATAAAAAAAAGCAATGCGCGTAAAATATCTATTTTTCATCGGACTATTATTTGGTGTATTTACCACTAATGCACAAGAAAATTTAAATGTTTATAAGTATGTTAGTATACCTAAACGATTTGATTTTCAAAAAACAGCAGATGCTCATCAAATTAATTCATTGACTAAATTTTTGTTCGAAAAGAAGGGATTTATATGCTTTTTTAGTGATGATAATATTCCGGAAGAAGTGTTGTTAAATCCATGTTTAAAGTTAAATGTAAATCTTGTTGATGAATCCAATATGTTTACCACTAGAGTTTATATGGAACTTTTTAATTGTCAGAACCAGATAGTTTTGAAAACAGAATTAGGAGTTAGCAGAGAAAAAGATTTAAAAAAAGGATATCATGAAGCTCTCAGAACTGCTTTTTCAACGATTGAAAATATGACCTATCAATTTTCTGATGATAAACACATTAAAGATATCATCGTTTTACCTGAAATAAAGAAAACAGCCAATGAATCGCTTAAGCCAGTTCAGGAAGATGTAAAAGTTGAAGAAATTCAGCTTCCAACAAAAAATGAAATAGCGGTAATGACTGATAAAAAATATCAGGATAAAGTCCCTGTTATAGCTGAAATACCTAAAATAAAAAATGTAGTTACAATAGAAGGTATTTTTCAATCGGACAATCAAACACTATCAATAAAAAAACAAGGAAATCAATTTGTAGTTTCAGATGCGCAACAAAATGTTGTGGCTATTTTATATTCAACTTCGCAAGCTAATTATTTTATCATAAAATGGTTGCAAAGTGATGATAATCAGTCCAAATTAGCTTTTTTAAATCTAGATGGCAATTTGGTTATTGATGTAAAAGAAACAGCCGTGATTTTTAATAGAAAAAGCTTATAGTGTTCATAAAGTTTATAATGTTTCAAGTTTCAAGTTTCAAGTTTCAAGTTTCAAGTTTTAATGTTTAACTCACAACCCACAACTTTCAATCTTCCTGCCCTGAGCTGGAGCCGAAGGGTAATCTTTGAATCTTTGAATCTTTGAATCTTTCAAT
>JAMPYA010000047.1 GCA_023700885.1 Flavobacteriaceae bacterium | reverse complement strand
GAAAATTGATTTTGATGAGAATTTTGTATTTTTTCTGCAAAAACCTTCCTTTGAAACAGATCGAAAAGAACGTAAAGACAAGGTTAAAAAAGATAAAAAAGAACGAAACGCTTTTTATGTATATGATGTAAAAAAACATCAAATTTCCGATTCTGTTTTGAAAATTAAAGATTTTAAATCGCCAGAAAAGTACGGGAATTTTGTGGCAGTTCACAAACTAAAAGAAGTAAGTACAGCGAAAGAAAAATCAAAAAAAGATACTACAAATACAAAGGGAAAATCATTGAAGTTTGACGATGATTATTTGTTAGTTAAGAATTTGAAAACTAAAACTAATGACACCCTTTTTCTAATTAAAAACTTCAGCTTTATAGAAAATGAAAAAGCCCTTTTGGTTGCAAAAGGAATAGATACCCTTAAAAAGAAACAAGCATTGTACAAATATTCTTTAGAAGATAAAAAATTAACGCTCTTAGATCATAATAAAATTAAGATTAGTCAATTTGGAGCCTCAAAAGATGGACAAAAAATTGCTTTTTTATCTGCAAAAGACAGTATTAAAAAAGATTCTCTAAAGTTTGATTTATTTTATTGGAGCAATAATTTAACTAAAAAAGTAGTAGATACTTCTTTTTCTCAATTAAATAAAGGTTATAAATTAAGTGCTAGTAAAGCACCTTATTTTTCTGATAATGGGAAAAAATTATTCTTCTTTACTCAGTTAATTCCTAAGAAATTTGATAGCGACACCACTTTGTTAAAAGATGAATTGGGAGAGGTTTCTGTTTGGTCTTGGAACGATAAATTAATTCAATCAGAACAAGAGTTTAATATTAAAAGAACAAGAGCTAAATCGTATTTATCGGTTTTTGATATTGAAAAAAATCAAATTATAAACCTTCAAGATGATTTATTGGAAAATGTGATTACTACAAAAGACAATAACAGTCGCTATATTTTAGGACATTCAAATGATCCTTATTTAATAGAATCTACTTGGGAGTATCCTTCTAAAAGAGATGTTTATATTATTGATGTAGAAACAGGTAAAAAAACGCTTGCTATAGCAAAAGTTAGCACCTCACCCAGATTAACTGAAAATGGCGAAAATGCTGTGTATTATAGACATGATGATCAACAATGGTATGTTTTACATTTGCCTACCAATACAATTATCAACTTAACTTCAACTTTAAAAGTTCCGTTTTATGATGTAGATAATGATTTACCGGCATTGCCTGAATCTTATGGATTTGGCGGATTTATAGACAACAATACAGCATTGATTTATGATGAATTTGATGTTTGGCAATTTGATTTATCAGGCAAAAAAGCGCCATTAAATATAACCAAAGACGGAAGAAACAATAAAGTTGAATATCGTTTAGTGCAATTATCAACAGATAGAGAAAATGCTGATAAAGTTTCTTATTTAAATAAGAATATAGTATTAAGAGCTTTTGATAAAAAAACGAAAGAAAATGCATTTTACTCTTTAAATCCAAAATCATTTCTAAAATCGACTTTAATTAAATCGGATAAAAAACTTTTTGAAGGATTAAAGAAATCTAATCAGGATAATGTTTTGGTTTATACACGTCAAAGCACCAATGAGTTTCCAAATATTTGGACCACAAAAGATTTTAAACAAGTTGAAAAAGTATCTAATGTTAACAAGCACGATGATGAATTTCTTAGAGGAACTTCAGAATTAGTAAAATGGAATTCCTATGACGGTAAACCATTAGAGGGTATTTTATACAAACCAGAAAATTTTGATCCAAACAAAAAATATCCAATGGTCACTTATTTTTATGAAAAATATGCTGATAGATTAAATAATTATGTAACTCCACAACCAAGTGCATCAACCGTAAATTTTGCTTATTTTACAAGTAATGGTTATTTAGTTTTTGTGCCGGATATTGTTTATGAAATTGGGTACCCAGGTAAAAGTGCCTACAACTGTATCATGTCTGGAGTGGAAGAGATGGAGAAGTTACCTTATGTAGATAGTTCCAATTTAGGAATTCAAGGTCAGAGTTGGGGTGGTTATCAAACCGCTTATCTTATTACAAAAACTAATAAATTTAAAGCAGCAATGGCAGGTGCACCGGTGTCTAATATGATATCAGCATATGGTGGAATTCGTTGGGAATCAGGCAAAAATAGAGCTTTTCAATATGAAAAAACACAATCGAGAATTGGGAAAACACTTTGGGAAGATTTAGATTTATACATAGAAAATTCACCATTATTTGGCGTTCCACAAATTGAAACACCTCTTTTGATAATGCATAATGAAAGCGATGGAGCAGTGCCAAAAGAGCAAGGAATTGAATTTTATATAGCGATGAGACGTTTTCAAAAACCATCATGGTTGTTGATGTACAAAGGCGAAGGACATAATTTACGCAGCCAAAAAAACAGAAAAGATTTATCCATTAGAATGTCCCAATTTTTTGATCATTATTTAAAAGGAGACAATCCTCCAAGTTGGATGATAAACGGAATTGAAGCAGTAGATAAAGGAACTATTTTTGGTTTTGAATTAGAAGAAAGTAATACAAATAAATAAATTCAAACAACATGATAAAAACAATTAAAAACAGTGCTATACTTGCATTTTTATTTATGGGAGTTATAGCAAATGCACAGACATCGAGAGGAATAAATCTCGATTATTTAGATACCAGCATAAAACCTGGTCAAGATTTTTTTCGATATGTAAACGGGAAATGGTTAGATACAAACCCAATACCAGATGATAGAACACGCTGGGGTAGTTTTGATGAATTACGAGAAAGTACAGATAAAGATGTTCAGGAAATTTTAGATAAAGCAGTAGCAAGTGGTAAATATGCTAACGGAACAGATCAAAACAAAGCCATTGATATTTATTTAACCATTATGGATACGGTGGCTAGAAACAAAAATGGAATCAAACCGATGAAACCATTTTTGGCAAAAATTGATGCCATTAAGAACATTCAAGATCTTCAAAAATACCTTATTGAGATGGAACAATACGGTGGCGGTGGATTTTTTGGATTTAGAGTTGGCCCTGATTTACAAAATAGCAATATCAATGTTGGTAATTTAGGAAGCGGAGCTTTAGGTTTACCAAATCGTGATTATTATGTAGATCAAGATGCAGACACAAAAGATAAACGCGAAAAATATGTGAGCCACATTGCTAAAATGTTTCAATATGTTGATAAAAAAGACAAAAATGCTTCAGCTAAGGCCGCAGATATTTTAGCTTTTGAAACAAGCTTGGCAGTGCCTAGAATGACTAAAGAAGAACGAAGAGATGCGCGTAAAAGATATAACCCAACTGCTGTTTCAGATTTAAGTAAACTGACTCCATCAATTAATTGGAAAGCTTATTTTGAAGGAATTGGAGTTAAAAATATGGATACTGTAATTGTGAGTGAACTCAATTATTTTACAGCTCTTGAAGAAGTTTTTAAAACAACTTCTGTAGATCAGTGGAAAAATTACTTACGTTGGACTTTAATAGATCGTTTATCCAATAGATTAACAATGGATATGGAACGTATAAGTTGGGATTTCTCTGAAAAAGTTTTAAGAGGTTCTAAAAAAATGCGTCCATTAAATGATAGAGCATTACAAACAGTAAATCGTACCGTTGGTGAAGCCTTAGGAAAACTATATGTTGAAGAAAAATTCCCGGCAGAAGCTAAAGAGAAAGCTACTAAAATGGTTCAGAACCTAAAATTGGCATATCTAAATAGAATTAAGAACTTATCTTGGATGAGTGAAGAAACTAAGGAAAAAGCATACGAGAAAGTCAATAAAATGACCGTTAAAATTGGTTATCCTGATAAATGGAAAGATTATAGTGCTATGGTTACTAAATCTCCAACCGAAGGTGGAACCTTTGCAAGTAATATGATGGAAGTTTCAAAGTGGGCGTATTATGATAATTTAAAAGATTTAGGACAAGCAGTAGACAAAACACGTTGGGGTATGAGTCCTCAAACTGTAAATGCTTATTTCAGTCCGGTATTTAACGAAATAGTTTTTCCTGCTGCTATTTTACAAGCACCATTCTATGATTATTTAGCTGATGATGCCGTAAACTATGGCGGTATTGGAGCTGTAATTGGACATGAAATTTCTCATGGTTTTGATGATTCCGGTGCTCGATTTGATGCAGAAGGTAATCTTAAAAATTGGTGGCAACCCTCAGATTTGGAAAATTTTACTGTTTTAGGCAAAAAATTAGCAGCACAGTATGATGCTTTAGAAGCTTTACCAGGTGTTTTTGTAAATGGAACTTTTACTTTAGGTGAAAATATTGGAGACTTAGGTGGTGTAAATGCTGCTTTTGATGGTTTAAAATTACAGTTTGAAGAAACTGGTCGTCCTGAAAAAATTGATGGATTTACACCTGAGCAGCGTTTCTTTATGTCATGGGCAACGGTTTGGAGAACAAAAGCGAGAGAAGAAACAACCAGAAATTTGATTAAAACGGATCCACATTCACCTGGTAATTTTAGAGCTTATGTTCCACTTTTAAATTTAGAAGAGTTTTATAAAGCTTTTGATATTAAAGAAGGAGATGCGCTCTATTTAAAAAATGAGGAACGTGTTTTAATTTGGTAAAAATTAAAAATTATGAATAAATAAAAAGGTCTGAAAATTTTCAGACCTTTTTTTATTGCTAAATCTAATATTTATGAGTTAGGTAAAGGATCACCTACTTTTAAATCGCATCTATGGTAAGGTTGTCCATGTGCAGGATTAGTTGCAGGTTTAACTCCGGTATTATTATTGGAATTTGACTGTATTGGTGAGGTATTAGCATTATTAGTAGGAGTTTGCTGAGGTTGATTTAACAAAGAACTTGGAGTAGGGAGTGAATTTAATGGTGCTCCAACTGCAATATCACATCGATGGTTTGGTTGGCCATGAGGCGGATTTAAAGCAACAGTTTCAGATTTTGTAGAGGTGTTTACTGGTTGTATTGAGTCTATAATTGTTGTTTCAGTTTTTGGAGTGTTTTCAACAGCAGTTGTTTCTTTTTTGCACGACATTAAAGTGATAGAAAAAACTAAAATAATTCCGATAAATGATGTTGCTTTCATATTGATATATTATTTGTGTAATTCAAATATACAACTTTGTAAATAGAACTTCTAAAAATAAAAAAGGTGCTATTCTGCACCTTTTAATTTTTCTTTCCAAATCTGTTCAATTAATTGATATTCATATCCTTTTTGCACTAAATAATCGAATACCTTTTTCTTGAGTTTCCATGGATCTTTTTCTTTAATTATAGTTGATTTTTTATCAATCTCTTTTGAAAGGATTTTCAAATAATCATCTTCATTAATTTCTTTTAACCCAGATTTAATATTGTATTCTGATATTTTACGCTGGTATAATCCTGCTTTTATTTTATTTCTCCCCCAATGTTTTATAGAAAATTTGCCGCTACAAAAACTTTTAGCAAACCGTTCTTCATTTAAATAATTGTTAGCTATAAGATGAAGAATAATTTTTTCTTGAGCATCTGTAAACATTCCAAATTCATATAGCTTTTGCTCAACTTCTGAATGACAACGATCTTGATAACTACAATAACGTTCCATCTGTAAAAGCGCTTCATCAACAGTATATGATTTTGAATTTTTCAAATTTTAATTATGTTAACTTAAGTTTTAGTTTCATTTTTCCGAGTAAAAAATACATTACAGGCACTATTATCAATGTCAAGAAAGTTGCAAAAGTTAACCCAAAAATAATCGTCCATGACATGGGTCCCCAAAAAGCAACATTTTCTCCCCCAATATAAAATTGCGGATCAAATTCTGTAAACAGTGTTATAAAATTAAGATTAATTCCAATAGCTAATGGTAATAATCCTAATATGGTAGTAATTGCTGTTAATAAAACGGGTCTTAAACGTGTTTTTCCACCTTCAACAATACTTTCATAAATTAATTCATTTGTTAAAGTACCTTCTTCTAAACCAAGTTCTTCTCGTTTTCTATTCATAATCAAATTGGTATAATCTATTAATACAATGGCATTGTTGACGACAATTCCGGCAAGCGATATGATACCAATCATAGTCATCATAATTATAAATTCCATTCTAAAAATTATCAAACCAAGTAACACTCCAATTAAACTTAAAAGAACAGTTAATGAAATTATTATGGGCGTTGAGGTTGAGTTAAACTGTGCCACTAAAATCAGAAATATTAAGAAAACAGCAATCAATAATGCTTTACTTAAAAAGGCCATTTCTTCGGCTTGTTTTTCTTGCTCACCGGTAAAAGAAATGGATACGTTTTTAGGCATATTATAGTTTTCCATTACTTTTTTAATTTGATCGTTTATTTCTGTGGCATTATAACCTTCAATAACATTTGAAAATAGGGTAACAACTCTATTTAATTCTTTACGTTTAACTGCACTAAAAGTTGATGAAGTTTCAGAATGTGCAACAGCAGATACAGGAACCTGAACTATTTTACCATTGCTGGGATTTCTAAATGTAATTTTTTGATTTAATAAAGATTCTTTATTATATCTATATTTGTCCATTAAACGAACGTTAATAGGATAATCATCTTCTCCATCTTTATAAGTGGAAATTTCTTTACCAAACAATGAGGATCTTATTGCATCTGCAATTTGACCTGTTGATACATTTAAGCTTCTGGCCTTTTGTCTGTCAATTATAAATGGTAATTCAGGTTTTCCTTGTTCAACATCCAAACTTAATTCTTCAATTCCTAATATATTAGCATCGTTAATATATTGTTTAATATTTTCTGAGGTTGATAATAATTGTTCGTAATCATCGCCGGAAATTTCGATATTAATTGGCGCTCCGGTAGGAGGTCCATCTTGAGGTCTATCAACAGTAATATTTACACCGGGAATGTTTTTTAATAAATTTCTGATTTCTACTAAAACATCATCTGTATCAACATCGCCACGATCCATAAATTTTACAAAATCTACTGTTATACGTGCTTTATTTGGAGTGGCTCCACCTTGTTGACCTTGGTTAGGATCACTTGTACCTTCTCCAACTTGACCAATAACTGAAGTTATGATTTGATTTTTACCATCTACTTCATATTTCTGTAAATAATCTTGAATTTTATTCTCAATCTCAATTGATAGTGCATTGGTAACCTCAATATCTGTTCCAATAGGATATTCTATATAAACATATACTTGTTTTGGTGGCGTTTCTGGGAAGAATAATACTTTTGGAGGAAATAATCCAAATAAAATAAATGAGAAAACTAACAAACCAAAAGTTGCTAAAAAGTAAAGTCTAGGTCTATTACCTGACAAAGCAAAAGATAATACTCTTTCATAAAAAGACTCAAGTCGTGGTAAAAATATTGTTTGAAACCAATTAGTTGCCGGACTTAGTAATTTTGTATTTAAAACACGTAATATGCCTGCTAAAGCTAAAAGTAAACCTATGGCATTTAATGCTTTTGAACCAGTAGATAATCCGCCAATTATAAATAAGACTCCAACAACAAATAATGCACTACTGTAAAGTAAAATTCTTTTAAAGTTAACCTCATCTTCTTTTATTTTCATAAAAATAGAGGTAAGCATTGGGTTAATTAAGAGTGCAACAAATAACGATGATGATAATACTATTATAAGTGTAATTGGTAAAAACCGCATGAATTCTCCCATCATTCCCGGCCAAAAAGCTAATGGAATAAATGCTGCCAACGTTGTTGCAGTAGAAGCAATAATCGGTATTGCAACCTCTCCAACACCATATCGTGCTGCATCAATTTTAGAGTAACCTTGGTCTAATAATCTATAGATGTTTTCAACAACAACAATACCATTGTCAACCAACATTCCTAAAGCAATAACCAATGAAAATAATACCATGGTATTTAATGTTACTCCTAATATACTTAATAAGATAAAGGACATAAACATTGATAATGGTATGGCAATACCTACAAATAATGCATTTCTAATTCCGAGGAAGAAAAGCAGTACTAAAACCACTAAAATAATTCCTAAAATGATACTATTTTCAAGGTCAGAGACCATTGTTTTAGTCTCGTTAGTTTGGTCATTAGTTTTAGAAACATATAGATTTTCTGGAAAGTACTCTTCTTTGGCTTTAGCAATAATTGCATCAATTTGTTCTGATGCATTGATTAAATTTTCACCACCTCGTTTTGTAACATCTAACATTAAAACCGGCTGTGAAAACTCACGAGCAAAACTTTGTTTTTCTTGTTCTTTAAAACTAACAACAGCAATATCTCTTAAATAAACAATATTGTTGTTTTCTTGTTTTACTATAATGTTTTCAATTTCTTTAGGCGATTTAAATTCGCCTATTACACGCACATTTCGTCTGATGCCATTTTCAAGTAAGTCGCCTCCAGAAACCGTCATATTTTCATTTTGGATGGCCATTCCAATATCGTTAAAACTGATTTGGGATGTTTCCATCTTATATAAATCAACGCTAATTTCTATTTCTTTATCTTGAATACCTCTAATTTCTACTTTTGAAATTTCAGGTACTTTTTCAATTTCTTCTTCTAAAAATTCGCCGTATTCTTTTAATTGATCCATAGAAAAATCACCCGATAAATTAATGTTCATAATTGGCATTAATTCAGCAAAATTTAATTCTTGAACGTTTGGATCTGCCGGTAAATCTTTTGGAAAATCTTTATCAGAAGTTGCAGCATCTACTTTGTCTTTTACTTTGCGCAATGCTTCTGTTGGTGTTACACTAAAATCAAATTTTATTTGAATTGAGGAATAACCTTCAATAGATGTAGAAATAATTTCATCAACGCCCGAAATTCCGTTAATTTCTTTTTCTAAAGGTCTGGTTACTAATTTTTCTATATCTAAAGCAGAGTTTCCGGGGTAAGGTGTAGATACATAAATTTCTGGCACTACAATTTCTGGGAATGCTTCGCGTGGCATACTTGTATAAGAAATGATACCTGCAATGAAAATCATAGCAATTATCACAAATACGGTCATTTTATTATAAATAGACCAGGTAGATATTTTAAATTCTTTATTCATTATAATGCTGTTCTAAATTTAGTTTACAGATTTAATTAATTGTTTATCTTAACAATATCACCAGCCTTAACAATTCTAGCGCCTTTATTTACTAAGGTGTCAGTTGATTCAAGTCCTTCTGATATAAATACTTCGTTATTGTATTCTTTTGAAATTGAAACTAACTTTTTGATAACCACATTTTCATTATTTTCTTTTTTTACAGTGAAAACATAATTATTTCCTTTTAGATCTTTTTGAACTAAAGTTGATGGAATAATCAATCCTTCTGATTTAAAATCTAAGATTTTTAAGTCAGCTAATAAGTTTGGTTTAATGGTGTTGTCTTTATTTGAAATATTGATTCGAACTTTAAAACTTCTATTATCTGGGTTGATATAATTTCCTATTTGTGAAATTTTAGAAACCACTTCTTTGCTTATTGAAGGGAAATTTAATTTAGCTTCGGTTCCTACTTGTACAACAGGTAAATAGGTTTCGGTCACATCTGCTTCAACATAAACATTGTTTAAATTTAATAAGCGCACAGTTGGTGTTTGTGGACTTGTTAATTCTCCAAATCTTGGGAATACTTCATCAACAATACCATTAAAAGGAGCAATGATTTTCATCTTTTTAGCTTGAGTTTTTAAAGAAGCAAGGTTGTTTTCTAAACCTTCTTTTTGAGCTTTAGCTTGCAAGTATTGCATTTCTGATCCAATTTTTTGATTCCATAAACGTTCCTGACGATCAAAAGTTGTTTTAGCTAAATTTAGTTGAGTTGTTAATTCAGCCATACTGTTTCTTATAGCGGTATCATCTAGTTGAATTAATATTTGACCCGCAGCAACTCGCTGACCTTCTTTTACATATATTGCAGTAACGGTTCCTCCAAATTCTGGTCTTAAATCTATATTTTTATCAGCCTTAACAACACCTTGTATTTCAACATAATGCTTAAACAGGTCATTTTTTACTGGTAAAACAGTAACAATATGTAATTTTTTAATAGTGTCTAATTTTGAAAGTTTATCTTCAACAATTTTTAATTGTTTATTTAAACTATCAATATGATTAATTAATGTGGCTTTTTCTGAATTTAAATCAGAAATGGATGTTTTTTTATGTTCTTCTCTGCAAGAAATTAAAAAGGTGGCTGTTATAAAAAGGAATACTATATTTTTCATTTTCTGTTGATTTCTAGTTTTTAATAGGTGTGTTTAATGCGTTATCTAATGATGCTTTATTAGCTATTAGTTGAAGCATGTTTTGTAAATAGTTTTGTTGCATTGTGTACAATTGTCTTTGTGCTTCAGAAAGTTCAAAACTTGTTGAAAGACCTTCAAAAAATTTGATTTGTTGTTTTCTCTCTATCCGTTCAGCTAAGGCTAAATTTTGCTTAGAAGTTTCTAGTTGTTCTAAACTATATTTATATTCTGTTTTAGCAGATTCTAATTGTAATTTTAATTTTTGTGCTGTTTCGGTTAAATTTGTTTTAGCTTTTTCTAATTCAATTTTAGCTTGTTGTGTGCGTGAACTTCTTGCTAGACTACTAAAAATTGGAATATTTAAACTAACTCCAAGTAAGGATGAATTAAACCATTTTTGTTCTTTTTTAGTGAAATCAAAATTTTCGCCAAAGCCAACGTATCCCAAGTTTACAAAACTGCTTAAAGAAGGCAAAGCTCTACTTTGTTCTAGTTTTACGAATAGCTCATTGGCTCTTTCATTGTTTTTTGCAATTTTAAAGTCAATATGATTTTCAAGAGTTAAATTAGTAGAAAGCAATTCTAAATTTAAGTTATCTTCAGCAAGTTTAGTTAGATTATCGGTTAAAGTAACCGAAGTGTTTATGTCAGTTCCTAAAGTAATATTTAACATTTTATAAGCAATGTTTTTTAAGTTCTTAGTTTTTGATAACTGACTTTTTAAGGATGCCAATGTAATCTGTAACTGTTCAACACTTTCTTCTTCTATGAGGCCGTTTTTATAGATTTCTGTGGTCTCATCTATGTTTTTTTGAAGTGTAGCAATGTTTTTTTCTAAAATTTTGACACTTTCTTCACTTAAAAGTACATTTCCGTAGGCATTGATAACGGCTTCTCTAAGACCTAATTCTGTCTTTTCCTTGGCATTTTCAGAAATTTTTAAATATGTTTTAGCTGATTGTAATCCTACTAAATACGAACCATCAAAAATTAATTGATTTAGTGTAGCTGTTGCATTCATATTATGTTTTGTGCCAAATGCCACTTCTGCAAATTCACCTGCGTTACCACCAAAAAATTCTGCAGGAATTAATGAAACTTGTTTTTTTATCCAATTTTGATAATCAATTGTTGCGCTAATTTGTGGTAAACCCATGGTAGTCGTTTCCCATTTTTTTAATTTTGCAGCATCTATGTCTCGAGTAGCATTGATACTTGCATAGCTGTTTTTTAGGGCATAATTAATTGCCTCTTCCAAAGAAAGAGAAATATTTTCCTGAGCGTTTATGTATATACTGCTCAGTATTCCAATTATGAGTAATATTGTTTTTTGCATTATTTATTTATGATTTTTTCTAAATATATTAATCCTTTTTCTGTTACAATACTTCTAAAATAAAGTTCTAAAATTAGCTTCATTCCTGAAATCAAATCAACTTCATCCATTTCAAAATAATCATAGTTTTTAAAACTTGAAATGGTTGTTAGAAAATATCTACTTATAAAATCTACATCAATTGAGGGTCTATATACTCCTTCATTTATTCCTCTAGTTAAATTATCAGTTATTGTATTTTGTAATATTTCTGATTTTACACAATTGATGCGTTCGTAAACATCTGGAAAATATTTTTTTAACTGAAATTCAATAGAAATTTTCTCATCTTGAAGTAATTGAGAAACTGTACTAAAGGTTTTAAAAGACTCTTCAATTGGGTTGAGGTTTTGGTTTTTTATCTCCTCAATAATAATTTTAATTTCACTAAATAAATATTTAATAACCGCCTCTACTAATTCTGATTTATTTTCGTAATACACATAGATTGTTTTTTTTGAGATTCCTAAATCATTAGCAATTTCATACATGGTAACATTCTTAAATCCATATTTAATAAATAATTCTGATGCTTTTTTAAGTATGATGTGTTCCATTATTAATTTTTGTGTTGGCAAAAGTACAAAAGGAAACTAGAAAAACAAAAATAGTTTCCACAGTATTTAAAAAATCAAATTATCTTTGAAACTATTAAATTATAGTAAAAAGAATTAGATGGCAGAATTAAATCAACTAAGCGAAGATTTTAACCAATATTTATCTAAAAAAATTGAGGTCAAGGATCCAGTAAATTTATACCAACCAATAAAATATATACTCGATTTAGGAGGAAAGAGAATCAGACCTTTATTGGTACTTTTAGCTACAGATTTATTTGAAAGTGATTATAAAAATGCTTTTCCTGCAGCATTGGCTGTTGAGGTTTTTCATAATTTCACACTGATTCATGATGACATAATGGATTCAGCTTCGTTGAGAAGAGGAAAACCAACGGTTCATCATAAATGGAATGAAAATATCGGAATACTTTCTGGTGATGCAATGTTAATTCAGGCATATTCTTTTATAGAAGAATATCCAGATGATATCTATCGAAAAATTATGAAAGTATTTAATAAAACTGCCATGGAAGTTTGCGAAGGTCAGCAATATGATATGGATTTTGAGCAATTGCAAGATGTTTCTATAAATCAATATCTCGATATGATTAAGTTAAAAACCTCTGTTTTATTAGCTTCAGCTTTTGAAATTGGAGCAATTATTGCAAATGCATCCGATAATGATAGAAAAAATATCTACAATTTCGGTCTTAATTTAGGATTAGCCTTTCAAATTCAGGATGACTATTTAGACACTTTTGGTGATGAAAAATCTTTTGGAAAGAAAATTGGAGGCGATATTATTGAAAACAAAAAAACATTTTTGTATTTAATGGCATTACAAAATTCAAATTCAGAAGATCAATTATTATTAAAAGCCCTTTATAAAAATGATGATGACATTGCAAAAATTAAAAATGTTTCTCAGTTTTTTAAAGATAAACAAATACCAGATTTAACACAAAAATCAATTGAATTATATACAAATGAGGCATTTAGCTTTGTTGATAAACTTTCACTTTCATCAGAAAAGAAAGAAATTTTAAAAAATTTGGGTTTAAATCTAATGAACCGTAGTGTATAATTTTAAAAGTATATGAAACCAGAGTTTATTAGTTCTGATGAGTTAGTAGCATTCTCTTCCAAGCAAAAGATGTATAATTTATTGTTGGAGCAACTTGAAAAAGATTTTAATTATTCGGGTGTTGACTTAAAAATAAGAAGAAATTGTTCTCCTATTAAATTAGTAGAGGTGCTTCAAAATGAAATCAGAAAATTAATTTTAGCTGACTTTACAGGATATTTAAATTTATTATATCGCATTGATGTGTCTGAAATTGATATAAAAAAAACAGATGGCTCAAATATTGATGTGTTATCACAGCAAGTTTGTTTTTTGATTTTGAAAAGAGAGTGGCAAAAGGTATGGATTAGATCTAGAACAGTTAATTAAAATACATTAATAAATATTAGTAGCAATTAGCTGAGTTTTTTGAAATAAAATATTGTGTAAAATCTAAATAAGTATTAGTTTTGCAACTCAATTGAGGTCCCATAGCTCAGTTGGTTAGAGCACCTGACTCATAATCAGGTGGTCCTTGGTTCGAGCCCAAGTGGGACCACTTTTAAATAAGAGCTTTTTTTATGTAATTATGGCGAGAAGTTTACCCTGAGCGCCAGCCGAAGGGAGCCCAAGTGGGACCACTTTTAAATAAGAGCTTTTCAATTATTTTGAAGAGCTTTTTTTATGTAATT
>JAMPYA010000227.1 GCA_023700885.1 Flavobacteriaceae bacterium | reverse complement strand
ATTTGATAATTCTAAAATGATAACAGATGCTGCTCAAAAAATGGACATCATTACAAAGCAATTGTATATTCAGTCAAAATCGTTGGATGAAATTGTGAAATTGGCTGAAAATAAAGAACAGTTATTAGCGGCAATACCTGCTATTCAGCCAGTTAGAGTAGATTATTTAAAACGGATGGCTTCGGGTTATGGTTGGAGAAAAGATCCATTTACTAAAGTGAGAAAAATGCATCAAGGAATGGATTTTACTGCTAAAACAGGAACTCCAATTTATGCGACAGGAAATGGAGTAGTTAGAAAAGCAGATAACTCTGTGTCTGGTTTTGGAAGACATATTGAAATAAATCATGGTTATGGTTATTCTACGATATATGCTCATTTGAGTAATTATAATGTTAGAGCAGGTCAAAGAGTAAAGAGAGGTGATTTAATCGGATTTGTTGGAAATACCGGAAGATCTACAGGTCCTCATTTACATTATGAAGTTCATAAAAACGGAAAACCTGTAAATCCAATTAATTATTATTATGGAAGTTTAACTCCACAACAATTTGCCGCACTTCAACAATTGGCAGATTTTGAAGGACAATCTTTAGACTAATGTTTATAGAATTACCTGAAAAAAGATATTATAAAATAGGAGAGGTATCAAAAGCTTTTGATGTGAATACTTCATTAATTCGCTTTTGGGAACGTGAGTTTGAAATACTTAAACCAAAAAAAAATAATAAAGGAAATAGACTTTTTACTGCTGAAGATTTAGCTAATCTTAAAATCATTTATCATTTATTAAAAGAAAAAGGATTTACAATAGAAGGTGCCAAGAAAAAATTGAAGGAGAAATCTCCAAAAATGCATCATAATCATGAAATTATTTCTAAATTAGAATCGATTAAATCAGAATTATTAAAAATAAAAAATCACTTATAAACTTAAATTATTTAACTATGAGAAATGTATTAATAACCCTTGGAGTCATTGGATTATTGGTTTTTTTAGTATTTCAGTGGGCAGTTGGAATCAATAATAATATCATTGAAAAAGAAGGAGTTGCTTTAGGGCAATGGGCTAATGTAGAAAGTTCTTATCAAAGAAGATCAGATTTAATTCCAAATTTAGTAGCAACAGTTAAAGGGTATGCCGCTCATGAAAAAGAAACCTTAGAAGGAGTAATAAAAGCGAGGTCAGAAGCCACCAAAACCACCATTGACCCTGCAAACATTACCGAAGAGCAAATGGCTAAATTTCAACAAGCTCAACAAGGTTTATCAGGTGCCCTTTCTAGATTATTGGTTACCGTTGAACGTTATCCTGATTTAAAAGCCAACCAAAATTTTTTAGAGCTACAATCTCAATTGGAAGGAACTGAAAATAGAATTAATGTAGAGCGTAATCGCTACAATGAATTAGCGGCAGCCTATAAAATTTATATAACGAAATTTCCTACAAGTATCATAGCAAATTTTATCAATAAAAAAGAGTTACCATTGTATAAAGCTGCTGAAGGAAGTGATGTTGCTCCAACAGTTGCTTTTTAATATTAAATAATTGAACATGTTTACAAAAGATAGTATTTTAACGACTATAGAAGAACAACAAATAGTTGAGGCGATTCGTCTTGCAGAGCAAAATACATCTGGAGAAATACGTGTTCATATAGAAAAGTCTAATGAAAAACCTCCGATAGAAAGGGCTCAGGAGGTTTTTTATATATTGAATATGCAGGAAACTGAATTTCAAAATGGAATACTGATTTACATTGCATACGAATCTAGAAAAGTAGCCATTATTGGTGATAAAGGAATTCACAAATTTACCGGCGATGATTTTTGGAATGCAGAAAAAGACCTTCTAATTCATTATTTTAAAAAGGAAAAGTATGCTGATGGAATTTCTGTTGTAATTGAACAAATGGGCGAAAAACTTAAAGAATTTTTCCCATATACTGTAAATGATAAGGACGAACTTTCTAATGAAATTTCTAATGGATATTAAGAAAAAAATTCAGTTTAGTATTATTACAGTATTCGTTTTACTATCTAGTTCAGTATTTGCACAGTTAAATATTCCGCCAAAACCTGTAAAACAAACAAGTGTTTATGATGAGGTTGGAATTTTATCTTCCTCAGAAAAATTACATTTAGAGCAAAAATTAATTCAGTATTATGATAGCACTTCTACACAAGTAGTTGTTGCCATTATTCCTACACTTAACGGAGAGGAAATTGCACTTTATGCAACTGAATGGGCTCATCAATGGGGAATAGGTCAAGCCAAAGAAGATAATGGAGTGTTTTTATTAGTAGTAACAGAAGATAGAAAATTGACCATTAGAACAGGTTATGGAGTTGAACATTTACTAACAGATGCACTTTCTAAAAGAATTATTAGCCAAATAATTACACCAGAATTTAAAGCGGGAAGTTATTTTAACGGAATTGATAAAGGAACCGATGCAATTATTCAGGTTTTAAAAGGAGAGTTTAAAAGCAAGGATGAAAAAAAGCAAAGAGGGAGCAATCCACCAATCTTTCTAATTATAATTATTATCATGATTATCATTTTTGCTGTTTCATCAAAAGATCACAAAAGCGGCCCGTTTAATAATAAAGGAAACAGGAATAACACTACTGCTGATAGTTTATTAACCGCAATTTTATTGAGCAGTTTAGGTAGAAGTGGAGGTGGATCTGGTGGGTTTGGAAGTAGCGGAGGCGGATTTGGTGGTGGTTTTGGCGGTGGTGGTTTTGGTGGCGGTGGAGCTAGCGGTGGTTGGTAAATTTTTAGCTAAAATGTTGAATGTTTGAATGTTTGAATGTAGAAAGTTAAAATGTTTAAAGTTTAAAGTTAACCGATTAAACAGGTAAACAATTAAT
>JAMPYA010000226.1 GCA_023700885.1 Flavobacteriaceae bacterium | reverse complement strand
GATAGTCTGACACATTTGCCATCTATGATATCTATTGCGGGTATTAGTCTCATAATTCTAAAAAGTTTAATAGGATTTGCTCACCGATATCGGCTGATTTTTCTGGATGAAATTGGGTGGCATAATAATTGTCTTTTTGCATAGCTGCACTAAATGGCTTTATGTAATCACAAACAGCGGTAGTCTGTTCGCATATTTCTGCATAATAACTGTGTACATAATAAACATTATTGTCTGTAGTGATATTTTTAAATAAATGCCCACTGATACTTGAGAAATTATTCCAACCCATATGTGGAACTATAGCTTTTGGTGGAAAGATCTTTACTTTGGAATTAAAAATTCCCAAACATTTGGTATCACTTTCTTCTGTAGTTTCACACATTAACTGCAATCCTAGACAAATTCCCAGCATTGGGTTTTTAACAGATAGTATGACTTTGTCTAATCCTTTTTCAGTTAAATATTTCATTGCCGAACCCGCTTCACCAACGCCTGGAAAAATAACTTTATTGGCACTAAGTATTGTTTTAGCATCATCAGTAATAATACTTTCGAAACCTAAACGTGTCAATGCATTTTGTACAGAGCTAATGTTACCTGCATTGTATTTAATAATGGCTATCATAAACTTCCCTTTGTGCTTGGTATTGAAAAATCAGTTGTTTTAGATTTGGCCATCTTTATTGCTTTTGCAAAAGCTTTAAAAATAGACTCTATCTTATGGTGTTCGTTAGCGCCATCTGCTTTTATATTTAAATTACACTTGGCAGCATCGCTAAATGATTTAAAAAAGTGTATAAACATTTCTGTAGGCATTTCCCCAATCATTGCTCTCTTAAATGTTGCTTTCCAAACTAAGCAAGGTCTGCCGCCAAAATCTACTGCTACTTGTGCTAGACATTCATCCATCGGCAATAAAAAGCCATAGCGTTCTATCCCTTTTTTTGATCCTAAAGCGGTTAAGAAAGCTTCGCCCAGCGTTAATGCTACATCTTCTATGGTATGGTGTTCATCAATTCTTAAATCGCCGTTAACTTTAATATTTAAATCTATATTTCCGTGTTTAGCAATTTGCTCTAACATGTGATCAAAAAATCCAAGTCCCGTTGCAATAGTGTTTTTTCCCGTACCGTCTAAATTGATTTCAACAATAACCTCTGTTTCATTTGTTTTTCTGTTGATGGTTGCAGTTCTTGGCACAACTTTCAGATATTTATAAATTTTCGACCAATCTGTGGTTGATAAAACGGCTCCATTTACTTTTTCATTTCCAATAAAAATGGCTTTACTCTTTAAGTTCACGGCTAATTCAACATCTGTTAACCGATCTCCAATTACAAAAGAATTAGCTAAATCATAATTACCATAAATGTATTTATGGAGTAAACCTGTTCTTGGTTTTCGAGTATCTGCATTGTCTTCTGGAAGACTCTTATCGATTATTATTTCCGAAAATTCTACCCCTTCATTTTTAAATGCCTGAATTATTTTGTTTTGAGCGGGCCAAAACGTTTCTTCGGGAAATGAATCGGTGCCTAAGCCATCTTGATTGGTAACCATTACTAAATCATAATCCAGCTCACGTGCAATTTTTGCCAACCATTGAAAAACGCCTGGATAGAACTCTAACTTTTCTAAACTGTCTAATTGATAATCTATAGGAGGTTCTATAACGAGTGTCCCATCTCGATCTATAAAAAGTATTTTTTTCATATTGATATGTTTTTAAAAGCACTTATTAGCTGCATATTTTCTTTTGGAGTACCGATTGTAATGCGGATACAATTCTGAATAATATTATTTCTATTTCTGGTTATGATTTTTTGGTTTACTAATTCATCATAAATTTTGTTGGCATCCCTTACTTCAATTAATAAGAAGTTGGCATCAGATGGATACACTTTAATCACCTGTTTAAGTAGATTTAATTCAGTTATTAATTTCTCTTTTTCATCCTTAATAATTTGAAGATTTTGTTTAAAAACAGCCTCATTACTTAACGTATTTATTGCTGCTTGCTGGTTCAGTTCGCTTACATTGTATGGCGGTTTTACTTTATTAAATAACTGAATAATATCCTTGTTTGCATAAGCTGTTCCAATTCTTGCCGCTGCTAATCCCCAAGCTTTACTAAAGGTTTGACTCACTATTAAGTTGGGATATTGCGCTATTCTTTTGATCCAAGATTCTGAAGTGCTAAAATCGATATAGGCTTCATCAATAATTACAATCCCTTTAAATTGCTTTAATAAATATTCAATAGTTGCATTATTAATTAAGTTGCCAGTTGGATTGTTGGGGGAGCAGATGAAAATTAATTTTAAAGTACTATCTGATAGGAAATTTTTGACAAGGTTTAAATCAATTTGGAATTCAGATGTCAAAGGAACTTTAATCAATTCAACAGCGTTAATAGCTGCAGCAACATCATACATTCCATAAGTGGGAGTGAAGGTTAATGCTTTGTCTTTATTTGGATTGCAAAAAATCCGGTAGCTTAAATCAATTACCTCATCACTGCCGTTTCCAACAAAAATATTCTCTGTATTGATCTCTTTTAGTTCAGCCAACTTTTGTTTTACTTCTTTTTGATAAGGATCGGGATATCTGTTCAATTTGCCAAAAGGATTTTCGTTGGCATCTAAAAAAATACCGGTATTTCCGCTAAACTCATCTCTGGCACTTGAATAAGGCTGAAGAGATAAAATATTTTCTCTTGCGATGTTTTTTAATTTAAACATTGTCTATATTTTTTAATCTGATAGAAACGGCATTTTTATGTCCGAATAATTCTTCTGCTTCAGCCATTATTTCAATAGCCTGACCAATATTTTTCAAGCCTTCTTTACTTATTTTCTGAAAAGTTATTTTTTTC
>JAMPYA010000046.1 GCA_023700885.1 Flavobacteriaceae bacterium | reverse complement strand
ACTAAAGAAGCTCCTAATTATTCTAGGTAGTTTTAAAGTTTATTAATATGAAATAAAAAAATCCATTAGGTTTAATTAGAAACTCAAACAAATTTTTGAATTATCTATAAAGCAAAAAAATGAGTTTATTTAAGGTAAGAAAATATAGCATCGCACATCAATATATAATAAGTATTTTGCTTATTGTCTTAACATCTGTTGTATTATACTTTTCAGATGAATTTATCAGTTATCGTATTGTCGCATTGCTATTATTATTTATTGTCTCAATACTGGCCATGTTATTTGATGTCTTACCCGTCTTGTTAACAGCTTTATTAAGCGCCATAATCTGGAACTTTTTCTTTATCCCACCAACTTTTACTTTCCATATTGGCACACCCGAAGATACTTTGATGTTCTTGATGTATTTCGTAATTGCATCCATTAATGCTGTATTGACTTTTAAAATAAGACAAATGGAGAAAAATGCAAGAGATAAAGAAGAGAAAGAGAAAACCATCAAATTGTATAATACTTTACTCAACTCCTTATCTCATGAGCTAAGAACCCCCATTTCAACTATCATTGGAGCCATAGATACGATAAACGGAAATGAAAATAAATTAACACAATTTAATATATCAGAATTGCATAAAGAAATAAAAATTGCAGGTTTCCGATTAAACAGACAAGTTGAGAATCTTTTAAGTATGAGTCGATTGGAGGCTGGTATGTTACAACCCAATTTGGATTGGTGTGATGTAAATGAGTTAGTTTTTTTGGTTATAAATGAGAGTAAAGAAGATTCTAAAGAACATAGAATTAATTTTGAACCAAAAGAGAGTTTACCTCTATTTAAAATTGATAGCGGTTTTGTGGAGCAAATTATTCACAATATCGTCTACAATGCACTTCATCACACCCCTAAAAATTCATTAGTTAATATAGCAGTAGAAAATTTTGATGATGAATTACAGATTATCATTACAGATAATGGGTTTGGTTTTCCAGAAAAAGAGATTATGCATGTGTTCGATAAATTTTATCGTTTATCGCATTCTTCTACTGGTGGAATTGGTTTGGGGTTATCTATTGCTAAAGGATTTACAGAAGCATTAAACGGTAAAATAAATTTAGAAAACATGAACAGAGGTGGAGCAAAATTTACCATTAAAATTCCTTCAGAATCTACCTCAATTAATAAATTGAATCATGAATAAGGCAGAGATACTAATAATAGATGACGAACCTCAAATTAGAAAATTATTACAAATTAATTTAGAAAGTAATAATTATAAAGTCATCCATGCTTCTAATGGAAAGGAAGGTTTAACGTTTGCTGCAAGTCATTCTCCTGATCTTATTGTACTGGATATTGGATTACCCGACAAAAGTGGTCATGAATTATTGAAAGAATTGAGAGAATGGTACAACAAACCCATCATTATTTTGTCTGTTCAGGATAATGAAACTGATATTATTTCGGCTTTAGATAATGGAGCCACTGATTATTTAACCAAACCATTTAGAATAGGAGAATTACTGGCTAGAATAAGGTCTGCGATAAGACGTGATCAAAATTTGGTTAATGAAAGTGTGATTAAATGTGGTGATATTGAAATTGATTTAATTGCAAGATTGGGTAAGTGTAACAATGAAATTTTAAAACTTACATCTACTGAATATAATTTGCTTGCTTTATTTGTTAAAAATGAAGGTAGGGTATTAACTCATCAGTATATACTGAAACAAATATGGGGTGTTGGTTACCAAACCGAAACACAATATTTAAGAGTTTTTGTGGGTACGCTTCGTAAAAAGATAGAATCCGATCCAAACAATCCACAGCATATAATTACAGAAAGTGGCGTTGGCTACCGTTTTGCTTAATAATAAATTGCAATTCTTTATAAAATCTTTACATCTTTCTTGTAAACCTTAATTTTTTAAATATCTATTTCTTCTGAACTTTGTAATTCTGTTTATAATCATGATTATGAACAATCAAAAATGTCATATAAGATTACGATATGGAAAATATTAAGATAGATTCGGAAACAGCAAATTGTATTGTCCAAATATATAAAAAAATTAATGCGATTAAAGGATTATTAAATGAAGAACCATATACTGATATTAAAAAAATTATTGAATGTGGAACTGAATTGAGCGAAATGATGAATAACGCCTTTCAGGAATCTACACAAAATGGGTTAGAATCAGAACTAAATGCGTTATCCATGTATCTAAAAAAAATGTTATTCTTTTCTAGTAGTATTCAAAATATTATGGAAAACAGAGAAATATCTGAATTACTAAAGCGATTATTAATAGATATTTCTACTCTTCAACTGAAATTCAATGCTAAAAAATAGTTCCGTTTTCAAAATGTTTGTTAAACAGGTTGCTAGTTTACAAATTATTTTAGGATGGGTCATGTTTATTCCTTCTTTACCTGCAATTATATATCATGAGTGGTATTCAATGATTGGTTTTTTACTTGCGGGATCTCTAACTACGGTTATCGGCTATACTTTTTTTAGATTATTTAAAAAAACTGATGAACCAGAATACAAACATTCACTTGCTATTGCTGCCATTGGTTGGTTAATGATTGTTATATTGGGTGCGCTACCTTATATTATTATAGCTTGGATTACCCCAATTGAAATTATGCAACAATTTGTACCTAATGGATTTAACTATACGTCCAGTCTAATAAATTTCAGAAATCCTTTACATTCAATTTTTGAAAGTACCAGTGCGTTTACAACAACTGGGCTTACAATGGCCTATCATGAACCATCGATAGGAAAAAGTATTTTATTTTATCGTCACTTTTCACAATGGGTTGGTGGAGCAGGTTTTATTGTTATGGCTTTAGCAATATTTAAACAATTGCCAGGTCAGGGAGCTATCAAACTTTACAGTTCTGAAGCTAGTGTAGCAAAATTAAGAACCAATGTTATTCAAACAGCGAGAGCTATTTGGAAAGTCTATGTTGTAATTACGATGTTGGTTTTTATTTATTTATTTATTGGAACAATTTTGATTCTACCAGATTATCCAGTAGCTGAAGCATTATTTGATTCTATTAACCATGCTATGGCAGGTCAATCAACAGGAGGATTTAGCACATTAGATGATAGCATCGCTACATACAAGTCAAATGCTATGGAAATCCTCTATATTTTTCCTATGATAGTTGGCGGTTTTTCATTGCCTTTCCTTTACAGATTTATATTTTTAAAACAATTCAGTCAAATTTGGAAAGATATTCAAACTAGAGCGATGATTATTTCTTGTTTACTTGGAGGTATCATACTTTCTTTAATGTTGTATCACGAAGATATCGTATCAAACCCTGTAAGAGATGGTATGTTTCAATTTGCAACAGCAATCACAACAACGGGTTGGCAAACTTCAAATATTGGTGCTTGGGGTGATTTATCTACCCTTTTCATTGTAGTTGGTGCAATGATTGTTGGCGGTTGTGCAGGCGGTACCGTTGGAGGAATAAAAATTATACGTGCATTATTGCTTCAAAAAGGTTTGAGATGGCACATCAGTAAAGTCTTTTTGTCAGAGAATACGATAAAAACAGTAAAATTTAATAATAAAATATTGCTCCCAGATGAAATGAATACAGAACTTTCAAGAGCTGGAATATTCACACTTATTTATCTGATTTTTGTTTTTATTTCAACCTTAATTACAGTTTATTTCATGCCAAATAATTTTACATTGGCAGATGCCATTTTCGAATCTGCTTCTGCACAAGGAACTGTCGGTCTATCAACCGGAATAACTGATCCTAGTATGTCACCCATTCTGGAAGTTATTTACATCATTCAAATGTGGGCAGGCAGAATTGAAATCATTCCTATACTTGTACTATTTAGGATCATTATATACGGAACTAAACCAAGAATTGTTTAACATTAAAAGGAAAAATATTATGCATATTATTATTGTTGGTGCTGGAAGAACAGGAAAACACGTTATAGAAGCAGCAGTTAAGGACAATCATGATGTTTTTGTGATTGAAAAAAATAAAAGTGTAGCAGACTGGGTAGCCACTCATTTTGATTGTGTGGTAATCAATTCGGATGCCACAAGTATTGAAGCGTTAAAAGAAGCAAATGCAACTAAAGCTGATGCCATTATTATTACCACGAATGATGATGCTGTAAATTCTTTAGTGATTTTACTGGCTAAACAAATGGGAGTTAAAAGATTAGTTAGCTCTGTTAATATTGAAGACCATTTACCAGTATTTGAGCAATTGGGAACAGACACAGTAGAAAGTCCATACCGTTTAAATGGAAGGTATTTATACAGAGCAGTTCAAGGTCCTAATGTAAAAGAGTTTTTAGATTTAGGAGATGGTTTTGAAGTATTGGAAATGGTTGTAAAAGAAAAATCACAAATAGCCAATAAATTGGTAAAAGAACTTAAGATAGAAAAGATTTTACCTAGCGATGCTCTTATTATTCTTATCAAAAGAAATAGTCAAATAATTATTCCAGATGGTGAATCACGAGTTTTTGTAAAAGATATAGTTGTAGTGTTATCAAAAAAAAACAGGGTATCAATAGTTTCTAGTCTATTTGGGAAATAACTTTAATTGCATAATTAAAAAATGGAA
This sequence comes from Flavobacteriaceae bacterium, assembly GCA_023700885.1. Classification (GTDB taxonomy): domain Bacteria; phylum Bacteroidota; class Bacteroidia; order Flavobacteriales; family Flavobacteriaceae; genus JAGXRT01. The sequence continues at coordinate 9,515 of JAMPYA010000046.1, read as the reverse complement.
GATTTAAACATTAGATCTAAATTAAGCTGGTTATTACAATTAACGTGTGTATTAAATCTATCAAAATTTAATCTTACTAAGATTTCAATTTGATCAATTTTATGATACACCCGCAACAAAGCTAGAAATCTATTTATTCTTTCATTAATTACCAATATCGAATTCAAATTGTTAAATTTAGGGATGTATAATTGGTAATTGATCTTTAATTTTCTATACTATTTTATTAATTGGGTTTCCGTTTATAAAATGTTTGATGTTTTCTACAGTAATCATTGCTCTTCTTTGCAATGCATCTTGAGTTTTATAGGCAATATGCGGGGTTATAATACTATTAGTTGTTTTTAGTAATGCTAAATCTTGAGGGACTGGCTCAACATCAAAAACATCAATGGCGGCTCCAGCAATTATTTGATCATTAAGCGCTTTTGTCAACGCTTCTTGATTTACAATGGGACCACGAGCTGTATTGATCAAAAAAGAGCTCGGTTGCATTAATTGTAATTGTGTTACATCAATTAAATGCTTAGTTGATTCATTGAGCGGAGTGTGAATAGTTAGAATATCAACTTTTTTACATAATTTATTGATATCATCCAAATAAATACCACCAAGTTTTAAAAATTCAGGATTTTTAGTTCTTGACCATCCTAAAAGTTTACATCCAAAAACTTTAAAAAGTTCGGCAACTTTTAATCCAATGGTGCCGGTTCCAACAATACCAATTGTCTTGCCTTTAAGTTCTTGTCCAACTTTATAATTCCAACCGCCGTTTCTGATAAGTTGATTTGTTTTAGGTATCTCACGTAATAGAGAAATAGCCAATCCAATCGTTAATTCTGCTACGGCATCTGTTGCGTAGGAGGGAACATTACAAACGCTTATATGATTTTGGCTACAATAATTAATATCAATCACATCGTAACCGGTAAATGCAACAGCAATTAATTGGGTATTTGGGAATTGTCTCAGTAGCGTCTCATCTACTTTTTCTTTAATAGTGATGATAACTGCTACTTCTTCAGGGATTAATTGTGCACTTTTAATTCCCCATACTGACTGATGTGGTAGCTTATTTTGGATTAAACTTGATTCAAAATCTTTAGCATCAATTCCTAAATCTTGTAGTATTAAAATTTGTTTCATTTATTACTTTTTAAATATAAAATAGACTGCTAAAACTAAAAAGATAAAACCAACTATATGATTCCATTTAAAAGTTTCATTTTTAAATACTAGCAGTGTGAAAATAGTAAATACTACTAATGTAATTACTTCTTGAATAACTTTAAGTTGTATTAAAGTAAAAGGGCCTCCATTTCCTGAAAAACCAATTCTGTTAGCAGGTACTTGAAATGCATATTCAAAAAGTGCAATTCCCCAACTAATGAATATAAATGCCAATAATCCCGCTTTTTGAAACCATTTCCATTCGGAAAATTTCAGATGTCCGTACCAAGCCAATGTCATAAAGGTATTAGAAAATACCAACAACACTACTGTTAAAATTCCTTTTCCCATAATTTAAAAAATTAATCCCAAACATATTGCCAATGGCCATTTTCTTGACGTTTCCAAACGGTGTGAAATATTCCTTTTTGTGTATCAACTGAACCATCTTTATTTGTTTTAGTATAAGTGTAGTCTCCGTAAGTGTAAGCTAAATCACCCGAATCAGCAACTTCTATTTTTGTGGGTTTCCAAGTAAGTGTAACATCTGAATAATCTATCTTACTCATGTACAATTTAATTGCTTCTTTGCCTTCAATTAATTGCTGATTTCTGAGTAAAACTGCATTATCAGCTGCATAAAAATAAAAAGCTTTAGCGATTCCTTCTTTGGCAGCCATTTGGGCAAAATCAAACTCAACAAGTCTAATTTCTTCTTGTAATTGCTCAGTTGTTTTAGCTGTTTTCATGGTACATTGAGTCAATAACATTAGTATAATACTAAGTAAGGTTTGAAAGATTATTTTTTTCATGATTCAAAATTTGTTGTTCGATATGCTGTATGATATCCTCTTTTTTAGTTTTCCAGTCGAACCACGTAATTTCAGGATCTTTTCTAAACCAGGTTAGTTGTCGTTTGGCAAAGCGACGGGTATTTTTTTTGATTTCTTCTATGGCAAAATCTAAGGTAATTTCTTCATTAAAATATTGAAATAGTTCTCTGTATCCAACAGTCAGTAAGGAATTTAAGTGTTTAAAATCTTTTAGTTGCCTTACTTCATCTATCAAACCATTTTGTATCATAAGATCAACACGCTGATTAATTCTATCATAAATAGTTTTTCTATCGGCTACCAAACCTATTTTAATCGGGATAAAATTTCTTTTTTTAACCGCATTTTTGATATAATAGGAGTATGGCTTCTCAGTTCCTAGACAAATCTCCAAAGCACGAATGACTCTGTGGGTGTTTTGAAGTTCAATTTTTTGATAAGTTTCAAGATCTAATTCCTTTAATTTTTCTTGTAAATAAATGATTCCACAGTGCTCTAAATCAGCCTTTAACTGTTTTCTGATTTGTGGATTTACCTTTGGAAAATCATCCAGACCTTTTAAAACTGCATCCACATAAAGTCCGCTACCTCCAACTAAAACTGCTACATCGTGATGTTGAAATAGTTGATCTAAAAAATTGATGGCGTCCATTTCAAAATGTCCTACACTATAATCATTATGAATGGAAATACTTTGAATAAAATGATGTTTTACGGTTGATAATTCAGCATCTGAAGGAACGGCCGTTCCTATATTCATTTCTTTGTAAAATTGCCGAGAATCACCCGAAATAATTTCAGTGTTAAATTGTTGAGCTATCGGAATGCTAACGGCTGTTTTACCAATTGCAGTCGGACCAACAATTGTTATTAAATACTTTTTATTCAATGGTTTAGATATAATGAATTAAAGTTTATCTTTATTTTAAAATTCATTAGGAGGTTAAAATTTAAAGACGTACAATCTTCTCTACCCTTCTTTTAATCAGATGTTCCTTAACTATATTTCTGAGTTGAGTGGAATTATCAATAGGAGTAATTAACGTTTTTAACACCTCAATATTGTTAATTTGATAGGCTAACTCAACATAAGCAAAACCTGAGAGATTATTGTTTTCAATCAAAATAACTGATTTTTCACTTATATTTCTTCCTTTATCTATGATTAAAAAATCATCATTACTAAACTCAACCCTTTTAGAATGATTTAAAATTCTCTTATTTAATAAGGGTTTGTTGTTGGTAATTTCCTGATAATGTTTGATGGATGCAATTAATTCATTTCCTGTTTTTTCGAAGGAGACAGATTGAACATTTTGTTGTATATACAATCCTGTTTTATTAGTTTGTAAAAAAAAGTTATTCACTTTTTTCTTAATATTTTTGCTTTTACCAATATAGACAATATCGCCATTTTCGTTGTGTAAATAAAATATACCTGAATCTGTAGGTAGTGGATCAATAATTTTTAAATAGCTAGATTTTAATATTTTAACATCAACCGTTTTAAGTGCTTCTTTAATGATATTTTTTTCAAAATCTCGTTCTAATAGTATTTTAAACAATTTAACCGTTGCCATAGCATCACCATTAGCTCTATGACGTTCTAAAATTGGAATTCCTATAGATTTACATAATTTACCTAAACTATAGGAGGGCTGTTCTAAAATTAATTTTTTACTGAGAGCAACTGTACAAAGGGTTAGTCGCTCATAGTCATACCCTAATCTTCTAAATTCTGTTTGCATAACTCTATAATCAAAAGAAACATTATGAGCTACAAAAATACAATCGTTTGTTATTTCAATAATTCGTTTAGCAACTTCATAGAATTTAGGCGCATTTCTAACCATTTGATCTGTAATTCCGGTAAGTTGTACTACAAAAGGATCAATTAAACGTTCAGGATTTATTAAACTAATAAATTGATCAACCACCTTTTCGCCATCAAACTTATAAATGGCAATTTCGGTAATTCCTTCTTCATTGAATTTACCTCCACTGGTTTCTATATCTATTATTGCGTACATCTTATAAATAGAGCCTTTTTAATTATCTTCCTCCAAATATAGCACTTCCAACTCTAATTATGGTACTTCCTGCTGAAATTGCAATGTTATAATCGCTGCTCATGCCCATAGAAAGGCTTGTAAATTGAGGATATTGTATTTTTAATTGTTGAAAATAGTTTGATAGTGCTTGAAATTCAGTTCTGATTTGAATTTCATTCTCCGTAAAAGTAGCCATTCCCATTAAACCAATAATTTTTACATTTTTAAACAATTGTAACTCATTGCTGTTTAAAAGTGTTGATATTTCATCATAACTAAATCCGAATTTAGTTTCTTCTTGGGCAATATGTACTTGTAGCAAACAATTGATAATTCGGTTGTGTTTCTGAGCTTGTTTATCAATTTCAACTAAAGTGGTAAATTTATCAATTCCGTGAACTAAATGTACAAATTCAGCCATATATTTCACTTTATTGCTTTGTAAATGACCAATCATATGCCAACGAATATCCTTGGGAAGTTGCTCATATTTTTGGGTCATTTCCTGAATTTTATTCTCACCAAAATCGCGCTGACCGGCTTCATAAGCTTCCATAATTTCTGCCACCGTTTTTGTTTTGGTAACAGCAACAAGGGTTACAGTAGGTGGTATGGAATTTTTAATTTCTTGAAGATTGGCAGCAATACTCATATTTTTTATATCTGAAAGTAACAAATTTACAATATTTTGAGTTGATTATTAATTAGAAAAAAGAAATTAGACAATAGATAAAAGACTATTATGTTAATAATTAATAATTTATCTAATTTATAAGACCATCTATATTAATACGTTTTAATTTAATAAATCAATCAAAAAAAGGGTAGCATTACTAGAAACTACCCTTATTACTTATGGTTAAATGAATTTGATTAATCTAAGGTATGAATTACCAATCCGCTTCTTAATTTTGGTTCAAACCAAGTTGTTTTTGGAGGCATGATATTATTGGTATCAGCTATATCTAATAATTGTTTCATAGAAACCGGATACAAGGCAAAAGCCACTTTCATTTCGCCACTATCAACACGTTTTTGAAGTTCTTCTAAACCGCGAATTCCGCCCACAAAATCAATACGTTTATCAGTACGTAAATCTTTAATATTAAAAATAGGCTCTAATACTGAATTTGAAAGAATGGTTACGTCTAAAACTCCGATAGGATCATTATCATTATAAGTATCGTCTTTTGCTGATAATGAATACCATTTACCATCTAGATACATGCTAAAATTATGTAAACAACTAGGTTTGTATAATTCCGTTCCATGTTCTTCAACAACAAAATATTTGAGTAATTGTTCTAAAACTTCAGAAGGAGTGAAGCCATTTAAGTCTTTTACTACTCTGTTATAGTCTATAATTTGTAATTGATTATCAGGAAAATGAACCGCTAAAAAGTAGTTGTATGCTTCTTTACCGGTATGATTCGGATTGTTTTTTTTCTTTTCATTACCAACTAATGCTGCAGCAGCAGTTCGGTGATGTCCGTCAGCCACATAAGTTGCAGGTACTTTTTCAAATAATTCAAGTAATTGAGCAACGGTATCTTGGTTATCAATTATCCAAAAATGATGACCAAAACCTTCATCAGCCACAAAATCATAAATAGGAGCGTTGTTTTTTACAACATCAGCTATAATAGCATCAATTTCAGGAACTGCACGATAAGAAAAGAAAACCGGCTCTATATTGGCATTGTTAACACGTACGTGTTTCATGCGATCTTCTTCTTTATCCGGACGCGTTAATTCATGTTTTTTGATGATGCCGTTCATATAATCTTCAACACCGGCCGCTCCAACAAGTCCGTATTGCGTTTTACCGTTCATGGTTTGTGCATAGATGTATAAACACGCTTTTTCATCTTGAACCAACCAACCGTTTTGTATAAATGAATCAAAATTTTCTTTTGCTTTTTGATACACTTCTTCAATATGTTCATCGGTGCCTACAGGAAAATCTATTTCCGGTTTAGTGATGTGCAGTAATGAATGAGGATTTCCATCTGCTTCTACCATTGCCTCGGCAGAATTCAGCACATCATAGGGTCTTGCTGCGATTTGCTTTACCAAATGTGCAGGAGGTCTGAATCCTTTAAATGCTTTTAATATGGCCATATTATTCTTTTTAAATTTTAGTTTTATTAAAATGTTTGATAATTTGTTGCGCTAATTCTTCTCCAATTCTGCTTTGTGCTTCTTTGGTAGCAGCACCAATGTGCGGCGTTAAAGATAAACTCGGATTCATCAATAATTGAATGGGTGGTTTTGGTTCGTTTTCAAAAACATCCATAGCAGCACTTAATACTTTTCCGCTTTCTATAGCATTTACTAAAGCCACTTCATCAATTACACCTCCACGTGCAGCATTTACAATAACTACTCCGTCTTTCATCATTTCAAATTCTTTAGCAGCAATAACATATTCATTTTGTTTTGGAACGTGTAATGAAATAAAATCGGCTTGTTTTAAAACTTCTTCTTTTGATACTGTTTTGATTTTGAAAGTTACTTTCTGACCGTCAAAAAATTTAAAATCAAGATCAACTTCATTTATAAAAGGGTCGTATGCAATCACATTCATTCTGTTTCCAAGGGCTATTTTTGCAGCCGCCTGACCAATTCTTCCAAAACCTAAAATACCAATGGTCTTGCCTTTTAATTCTTTTCCGCCTGCATAAGCTTTTTTTAAGGCATTGAAATTAGTATCGCCTTCTAAAGGCATATTTCTGTTAGAATCATGTAAAAAACGAGCCATTCCGTATAAATGGGCAAACACTAATTCTGCCACAGAATGTGATGAAGCATCGGGTGTGTTAATTACTTTAATCCCTTTACTTTTTGCATAATCAACATCAATATTATCCATTCCAACACCACCACGACCTATTAATTTAATAGAGGGACAAGCATCAATTAATTCTTTACGCGCTGTTGTGGCACTGCGTACCAGCAACATATCAATTTGGTTTTCATTGATAAACTTGATCAATTCATCTTGTGGAATTTTATTGAGTAAAACTTCAAAACCGGCTGCTTCTAATGCGATAATACCGCTTGTTGCCATACCGTCATTTGCTAAGATCTTCATAGTTGTTTAATTTTATAATTGTTTCATTACATCTACCAATACTTGTACACTTTCTAAAGGTAAAGCATTGTAAATACTTGCTCTATAACCACCCACTGAACGATGTCCTTTTAAGCCTTCAATTCCGGCGGCTTTCCAAAGCGCATCAAATTGATCTTTTTTGGTATCATCGGCTAAATTAAAAGTAACATTCATAAACGAACGATCTTCTTGAGCTGCATAACCAATAAAATTCGGGTTGCTATCTATTTCATCGTAAATTAATTTTGCTTTGGCATTATTGATTTTTTCAATAGCTGCAACTCCACCGAAATTTTTCAACCACTCTAAGGTTAACATAGAAGTATAAACTGCAAAGACAGAAGGTGTGTTATACATACTCTCTTTTGCGATTTGGATTTGATAATCTAACATAGATGGAATGGTTCTTCCGGTTTTACCCAGTAATTCATCTTTTACTACCACTAAGGTTGTACCTGCAGGTCCCATATTTTTTTGTGCACCGGCGTAAATCAAATCAAATTGACTAAAATCAATTGCTCTAGAAAAAATGTCAGAACTCATATCACAAACAACCGGAATGTTTGTTGTTGGAAATTCTTTAATTTGAGTTCCGTAAATAGTGTTGTTAGAAGTACAGTGAAAATAGTCTGCATCTGTTGGAATATTGTAATTTTTAGGTATATAATTGTATCCTTTATCTTTTGATGAAGCTATTACTTCAGTGTTTCCGACATATTTTGATTCTTTGATTGCTGCTGAACTCCATGTTCCGGTATCTAAATAAGCCGCTTTACCATCAACTTTTAACAGGTTATAAGGAATCATTAAGAATTGTAAACTTGCTCCACCTTGAAGGAAAATAGCTGAATATCCTTTGTTTTCGAGTCCCATTAACTCTAAAGCAAGATTTCTAGCTTTGTCCATAACCGCCACAAAAGGGGCACTTCTATGAGAGATTTCTATTAATGATAATCCAGATTCGTTAAAATTTAAAACCGCTTCTGCCGCTTTTTTAATCACTTCCTGTGGTAATATACTAGGTCCTGCACTAAAATTATGTTTTTTCATTTGTAAGTAATTAGTTGTTTATATAAATATCAAATAAAATAAGCTGATTAAAAATATTACTATTGACTTGAAATTTAAAATTATAGCTATTTCATTTATTAATAAATTAGAGTACAAAATTGCCTATTTTTTTCATATTAATGAAATAAAAAGAGTAAAATATTAGGTTAATTTCAATAAAAATTCAATCGTATCTACTTCATCTGCATAATCCCATAAATTGGGTTTCTGTGAAGAACCAAAAGGAATTGAATTTTTAATTGTTGAGTTGCTTATAATACACTGAATTTGATCTTGTTCTGATTCAAATTTATTGTTTAATGAATCCAAAGTATCATAATATTCATAAAATAGAGAAGCAATAGGTGAAGCGTATGATTTATCTTCCTTTAAGACTAAAAAACCATTATCATAGATTTTAAATAAACTCATTAAATAAACTGCTTTATTATAGTCGTAATTATTGCTGTATTTTTTATAATCTAATAAAGTGTGAAAGGGATAAAATGCCTTAAAAAGTTTATCTAAATCATAATTTTTAGGAATAAATATTTTAGATACGCTTCTGCAACCTAATCCGAAATAGCGAAAAACATCTTCACCTAAAAGTTCCAGTTCTACATCCGTTTCATTTCCGGTTAAAATAGCAACAGAATTTCTATTTTTGCGAATGATGTGTGGATATTTACCAAAATAATATTCAAAATAACGAGCAGAATTATTGCTTCCGGTTGCAATAACCGCATCAAAATTTTCAATTTTTTGCTCTATAAAAGTGATAAAGTCCTTAAATTCTGGTTCAATTATTTGTAGATATTGAGCTAAAATCGGAAGTAATTTTTGATCATTAGAAGACAATTTAACTAATGCTTTATGACCAGAAATCAATACTGCTAAAAAATCGTGAAATCCGACTAATGGTATATTTCCTGCCATAATTAACCCAATAGTTTTAGGTTGATTATTGTAAAATTGATAGGATTTTGTCCAATGTTCAAGATTGCTTTGAGTCAAACTTTCACTCCAACTTTTAAATGCAAATATTACGTTATCTAAAGTGAACCATGCATTGCGATTTACAGCTATGTAAATTTCCTCTTGAACTGTCTCAAAGAAAGTGTCATTATATAAAACGTTCTTCTGTTTTTCAAATGAATCAGTAGAAAACTGACGCATGAAATTACCTAATTGTTCAAAAGCGCTTATTCGTTGGGCAAGTGTCATAAACTAATGTTTTTACAACTGCAAAAGTACGTTAAAATTAGGATTTTAAAACTGATAGATTTTATATCATTT